>JAIJJM010000021.1 GCA_022728415.1 Collinsella sp.
CGAGTTCCGCACGCAAAGAAGGCCACTTAATGTGGCCTTCGTCTTGCACAGGACTGCCCGAGCAAGCAATCAAATATGTTGCGGGCGGGCACGCGGCCCCGTCGGCTTTACGACAGCGCAATACCGCCGAGCCAGCCCCAGCGCACGCCAGAGCCAGTACCATAAAAGCCAATGAACGAATCGAGCGACTTCGATGTAATGGCGCCCTCGTTGCTCATAACGATGCCACCGCCGATATAGATGCCCACATGGCCATACAGCAGGCCCGGCGTACCGGTGCCGCTATGCGAGGAGTCAGCCACAATCATGCCCACCTGCAGCGCCGAGCGGTCGGAGCTATAGCACCAGGCGTTAAACATATCGCACGCGTTACCGCCAAAGTAGCCAACGCCGGCGTTACGGAAGACATTGGTAACCCACGCCGCGCACCAGTTCTGACCCGGCGAAGGCGTGGAGTAGCACGCGTTGACGACGGCCTGCTGCTTGCCCGAGCCGGCATTCTGCTGCGGAGTTCCGGGCGCATACGATCCACCACCCGAGCTCGAACCACCCGAGTAGGAATTGTTCTTGTTCGCGGCGGCCGCGGCAGCGGCGGCCTTCTTGGCAGCCTCCTCAGCCTGGGCGGCAGCGAGAATCTCGGAATCGCGCTGAGCCATGAGCTCCTTGACGTCTTCGGAAAGACCGCTCAGCACGGTCTGGACCTCTTGTTGCTTGGCCTGCATGTCCTGCATCTGGGCAGTTTGCTGGTCCTTGAGCTTCTCCAAGTCGGCCTTCTGCGACTCGAGCGCGGTCTTTTGCGCATCGAGCTCTTCCTGGATGGTCTGGATGTCCTCGATGGCGTCGCGGTCGCTCTTGTTGACCTTCTCAACATAGTGCGCATTGGCGACGAGCTCCTCAAATGAGCCAGAAGCCAGTAGCAGCGACAGAATGTTGGTGCCGCCCGACTTGTAGCTGGCGGCAACGCGATCGGAAAGATCGTTGCGCTTCTTTTTGAGCTCGGCCTTCTTTTCATCAATCTGCACCTGCGTGCTGTCAATCTGGCCCTGTACGCCCTCGATATCGTTGAGGGTCTGGGCGTTTTTGTTGGCCAGCGCCGCATATTCATTTGCGATGCTGTCGAGCTGCGCCTGGACCTCGTCGAGCTGGGCCTGGGCGGCATTCAGTTTGTCAGTGGTTTCTTGGCTGGCCTCAGCCGCATGGGCGCGAGCAGGCAGACCAAAAAGAACGGCTGCAGAAGCTGCGCCGAACAGAGCCTTGAGGGCAGTACGACGCGAGAGCTCCTGGGAAAGGATGGAATCGCTGTTTGGTGACATATCTACTCCGTTACATGTTTATTTATATGTCGCTCAACTCATACATATTAGCGTACATCCGGCGCATCCCAACGATTTCCACGAACGGCAGCAAACCGTATGGTCGGCGGCTCGTATGCAACTGCCAAAGTCGAGGTTATGCCCACGTAAGCATTTCTATGAGTACGTTAACATCAATCCTCTGGTTTTCCCGCTGTTCACGTTCTTGGCACCCCTACCTGCGCTATACTCCCCTCAAGAAGTGTTCCTGATTCGATAGGAGACTACATGTCCAAAGCACTCGACCCCAAAGACACCTGCGTCCTCGTTACCGGCGGCGCCGGCTTTATCGGCTCGCACACTGTCGTTCAGCTGCTCGAGGGTGGCTACCAGGTCGTCATCGTCGATGACCTCTCCAACTCCAGCGCTGTCGCCGTCGACCGCGTCAAGACCATCGTGGGCGACGAGGCCGCCAAGAACCTCACCTTCTACGAGGCCAACGTGCTCGACCGCGATGCGATGGACAAGATCTTCGATACCCACCAGATCGACCGTGTCATCCACTTCGCCGGCTTTAAGGCCGTTGGCGAGTCGGTGAGCAAGCCCGTCGAGTACTACCACAACAATATCGAGAACACCCTGGTGCTCATTGACGTCATGCGCAACCATGGCTGCAAGTCCATCATCTTCTCGAGCTCCTCGACCGTCTACGGCGATCCGGACAATCCGCCCGTCACCGAGGAAGACCCCAAGAAGCCCGCGACCAACCCCTACGGTTGGACCAAGTGGATGATTGAGCAGATCCTCATGGACGTCCACACCGCCGACCCCGAGTGGGACGTCGTGCTGCTCCGTTATTTCAATCCCATCGGCGCCCATCCGTCGGGTCTGATCGGCGAGGATCCCAAGGGTATCCCCAACAACCTGGTGCCTTACGTCGCCCAGGTCGCCGTCGGTAAGCTCGAGGCCGTTCAGGTCTTTGGCAACGATTACCCCACTCCCGACGGCACCGGTGTTCGCGACTACATCCACGTGTGCGACCTGGCATCTGGTCACGTGGCCGCCCTCAACTGGATGAACGGCAAGACCGGCGTCGAGATCTTTAACCTGGGCACCGGCACCGGCACCTCGGTACTCGAGGTCGTCGCCGCCTTCTCCAAGGCCTGCGGCAAGGAGCTGCCCTACGTGATCCGCGAGCGCCGTGCCGGCGACATCGCCGCCAACTGGTGCGATGCCTCCAAGGCCGAGCGCATGATGGGTTGGAAGGCCCAGTACGACATCGCGGATATGTGCCGCGACAGCTGGAATTGGCAGAGCCACAACCCCAACGGCTTCGCCGACGCCGAGTAGCAAAAACCTGCATGCTGTTCTTGCCCCGATCTCACGATGTGAGACCGGGGCTTTTTCATGGCGCGTAACCATTCACCGAAATCCGAGCAACTTTCCTATCTTGCCTGTACATGTTTAAACAACATGTTCTACAATAGGCGTATTGAATCAGAGCACCGGGGGCGGACTGTTCACCCATCTGCAGGCCGGTCCCACAGCAAGAAGGTTGGTGAGCGCATCCATGGAGCGTGCAAGCGGTGTTCTCATGCCCATCTCGTCCCTGCCCGGACCGTACGGCATCGGCGGCTTTGGCTGGAACGCCTACGACTTTGTCGATTTTCTCGCCTCGTGCAAACAACATTATTGGCAGATTCTGCCCCTTACGACGACGAGCTATGGCGACTCGCCCTATCAGTCGTTCTCGGCCCGTGCGGGCAACCCCAATTTCATCGACTTTGTCGAGCTTATCGAGGCAGGTTACCTGGAGCAGCGCGATATCGACGGCGTGAACCTGGGCTCCGACCCCAACAACGTTGACTATGGCGCCATCTTTGTTGGCCGTCGTCAGATTCTCGACCGTGCCGCCGAGCGCTTTGCCGCCGACAAGCCGGCCGATTTCGACGACTTTGTCCAGGCAAACGAAGACTGGCTCATCCCCTACTGCGAGTTCATGACCGTCAAGGAGGAGTGCGGTCTCAAGGCATTTTGGGAGTGGCCTGCAGAGCTCCGTACCCGCGGTGAGGCTTCTGCCAAGGTCTGCGCCGCCCATCCCGCACGCATGCTCTACCACCAGATGACGCAGTACTTCTTCAATCGTCAGTGGAGCTGCCTCAAGGCCTATGCCAACGAGCGCGACATTCTTATCATCGGCGACCTGCCCATCTACGTCTCGCACGACTCGGTCGAGATGTGGGCCACGCCCGAGCTCTTTAAGATAGACGCCGCCGGCAATCCCATCAGCGTCGCGGGAACGCCGCCCGACCAGTTCTCGGCCACCGGCCAGTACTGGGGCAATCCCATCTACGACTGGGACGCCATGGAGGCCGACGGTTTCTCCTGGTGGGAAGGCCGCATCCGCGCCGCCCTCGACATGTACGATGTCATCCGCCTGGATCACTTCCGCGGCTTCGAGGCCTACTGGGAGGTGCCGTTCTCCTCACCCGATTCGTCCTACGGTTCGTGGACGCAGGGCCCCGGCCTCAAGCTCTTCAAGACGCTCGAGGAAAAGCTCGGCACGCTGCCTATTATCGCCGAGGACCTGGGCTTTCTTACCCCCGGCGTCATTGATATGCGCGACACCTCGGACTTCCCCGGCATGAAGATCTTGCAGTTTGCCTTTGAGGGCACCAACTCGTACTACCTGCCGCACAACTACATTGCCAATACCGTCGCCTATGTGGGCACGCACGACAACGAGACGGCGCGCGGTTGGTTCGAGGGTACGGCCACTCCGCGTCAGCGCGAGCAAGCTGCCCTGTACACCCACCAGCAGGCAGGCGAGTCCATAGCCGACGCGCTCAACAGAACCATCGCCGCCAGCGTGAGCGATACCTGCATCTTCACCATGCAGGACCTGCTCAATCTGGGCAATGAGGCACGCATCAACACCCCTGCCACCCTGGGCGGCAACTGGACCTGGCGCATGCTTGATGGCGCCATCACCCGCGAGCTCGAGCACAAGCTTACCGACTGGACCGAAACCTACTTCCGCATCCCGTCGGAAGCCGAAATCGAGCTTCCCCAATAGAAGCCACCGCGCCCGACCCCACCCCACCGTGCGGACGCGTCCGTTTTTCCCGCGCGAGGCCGCCCCAACCCCTCGCGCGGGCTTCTTTTGAATTTCTGACATGTCGTCAACTCACCACAGGAGGAAACATGCCCCGTATCAATCTCACAGAACTCGCCGAGCAGTCCTTTGGAACCTCGCTCGAGCAGCTCGATGACCGTCGCATTTACAAACTGCTCGTTAAGCTCGTGCAGGAGCGCTCAGCCGCCTGCCCGCTCAACAATGGCAAGAAAAAGCTCTATTACATCTCTGCTGAGTTCTTGATTGGCAAACTGTTGATCAACAACATGATCGACCTCGGTATCTATAACGAGGTTAAGTACCAGCTCACCGCCGCGGGCCACGACCTCAATAAGATTGAGGAGTTTGAGGTCGAGCCGTCGCTCGGCAACGGCGGCCTGGGCCGTCTGGCCGCGTGCTTCTTGGATTCCATCGCCACGCTGGGCCTGACCGGCGACGGTGTGGGCCTCAACTACCACTACGGCCTGTTCCGTCAGCGCTTTGTCGACAACCAGCAGAAGGCCGTCCCCGACGAGTGGCTCGGCGAGCAGGACATCCTGATCGATGACGACCGCTCCTACACTGTTGAGTTCGGCGACTTTGCCGTTACCTCCAAGCTCGTCAACATCGATGTGCCCGGTTACGGCCAGCCCACCAAGAACCGCCTGCGCCTGTTCGACCTGGCAAGCGTCGACGACGGCCTGGTACCCGGCAGCTCCATCGACTTCGACAAGACCGAGATCGCCAAGAACCTCACCTTGTTCCTCTACCCCGATGATTCCGATGAGCAGGGCCGCCTGCTTCGCATCTACCAGGAGTACTTCATGGTGAGCAACGCCGCCCAGCTCCTGATCGACGAGGCCATCGAGCGCGGCAGCAACCTGCACGATCTGGCCGACTACGCCGTGGTCCAAATTAACGACACGCACCCCACCATGGTCATCCCCGAGCTCATTCGCCTGCTCACCACCAAGCACGACATCGAGTTTGACGAGGCCGTTACCATTGTGCGCTCCATGGTCGCCTACACCAACCACACGATTCTTGCCGAGGCCCTCGAGAAGTGGCCGCTCGCCAGCCTGCAGAGGGTCTCGCCCGCCATCGCCGACATCATCGTCAAGCTCGACGAGGTTGCCAAGGCCGAGCACGACGACCCGCGCGTCGCCATCATCGACGAATACGACACCGTCCACATGGCCCACATGGACATCCACTTTGGCTTCTCCATCAACGGCGTCGCCGCACTCCACACCAAGATCCTGGAGGAAACCGAGCTTCATCCGTTCTACGAGATCTACCCCGAGAAGTTCTCAAATAAGACTAACGGTATCACCTTCCGCCGCTGGATCCAGGGAGCCAACCCCGCGCTCGCCAGCCTGCTCGACGATGTGATCGGCACCGATTGGCGCAGCACCGGCGATCTGAGCAAGCTCTCCGAATTCGCTAACGACAAGGACGTTCTTGAGCGCCTGGCCGCCACCAAGGCCGAGGCCAAGACCATCATGCGCGAGTTCATGGCGCTCGAGCAGGGTGTGACTATTCCCTCCAACGCCATCATCGACGTTCAGGTCAAGCGTATCCACGAGTACAAACGCCAGCAAATGCTCGCGCTCTACATCATCTGGAAGTATCTCGACATCAAGAACGGCAATAAGCCTAAGCACCCCGTCACCATCATCTTTGGCGGCAAGGCGGCCCCTGCCTACACCATCGCCCAAGACATCATTCACCTGATCCTGACGCTGTCCCAGTGGATAGCCAACGACCCCAACGTGGCCCCCTACCTGCAGGTTGTCATGATCGAGAACTACAACGTCACCGCTGCCGAGCGCGTGATCCCCGCTGCTGACATCTCCGAGCAAATCAGCCTGGCCTCCAAGGAGGCGAGCGGCACCTCCAACATGAAGTTCATGCTCAACGGCGCTTTGACCCTGTGCACGCTCGACGGTGCCAACGTGGAGATTGCCGAGCTCGTGGGCGACGAGAACATCTATACCTTTGGCGCCTCATCCAAACAGGTCGAGCAACTCTACGCCGACGGCACCTATGACGCCGGCGCGCTCTACCGCAAGCCCGTCATTAAACTGCTGGTGGACTTCATCACCAACCCCGCCTTTATGGCGACCGGCAACGCCGAGCGCCTGCAGCGCCTGCACGACGACATCAAGGGCAAAGACTGGTTTATGGCCCTGCTCGACATCGAGGAGTACATCCAGACCAAGGAGCGCGTGCTGGCCGACTACGAGGACCAGGATGCCTGGATGCGCAAGGCACTCATCAATATCGCCAACGCCGGCACCTTCTCGTCCGACCGTACGATCTCCCAGTACAACGACGAGATTTGGCACCTGAGCTAATTCGTTTCCTTTACCCATCCTCTTGAGAAACGGAGTCGTGGCAACACGGCTCCGTTTTTTGTGCCCGCGTGTTGCCCGTGGCCCGCCTCGACCAAATCGTCTCAATCTGTAACATCTAGCCGGCAAAATTGGGTCTACCTGTTACAGAATGAGACAGACGGGCAAGGCAGCTAAAACAATCTCAATCTGTAACAGGTAGCTGCCAAAAACAGTCCTTCGTGTTACAGATCGAGATGAAAGGACAGGCAGCTCGACGCCGTCTCGATCTGTAACATCTAGGCCCAATTTGGCCCTCTACCTGTTACAGATCAAGACAAACTGGCAGATGGACAACCCCGACACAAAGAAAGGCCCCCTCTCGCCTCGTGGATGGGAAGGGAGCCTTATATGTGACCGCGGCAAAAGGATGGCAATACCGCAGTCGCCCAAAGGGAGGGCCTGGATGCACCGGGCCTAGATAAGGTTCTTGCCAGACACCTTATCGAACAGATGAGTCGCGTTCTTCTCGAACTTGAACCAGATGGGATCGCCAGCCTTGAGCGCACCCTTGGCCTCAAGATCGACGACGGGGATGATCAGGACAAACTGGCCGTCGGGAGCAGTCACGTGGACGTGCTCGGTCGAACCCATGAGCTCAGTCACCTCGACGGTGCCCTGAAGCGCACCCTCCTCGTCCTTGTCGGCAAGCAGGATCTGCTCGGGGCGCACGCCGGCCGTGATTTCCTTCACGTCGCCGCCGTCCCAGTTAAGAGCGAGCTGAGCGCAAGTCTCGGGGGCGAGCGCCACGTTCATGTCCTCGGTCTTGACGGTGAAGCCGTTGCCCGAGCGCACCAGCTGGGCATCGAAGAAGTTCATCTGCGGCACGCCGATAAAGCCGGCGACGAAGATGTTCGCGGGATGGTTGAAGACCTCCTGTGGGGTGGCGATCTGCTGGACGACGCCATCCTTCATGACCACGATGCGATCGCCGAGGGTCATAGCCTCGGTCTGGTCGTGGGTAACATAGATGAACGTGCCCTTGATCTCGTGGCGCAGCTTAATGAGCTCGGCACGCATCTGGTTACGAAGCTTGGCGTCCAGGTTGGACAGCGGCTCGTCCATCAGGAAGACCTTGGGGTCACGCACGATGGCGCGGCCGATAGCGACACGCTGACGCTGGCCGCCCGAAAGCGCCCTGGGCTTACGGTCGAGATACTCGGTAATGCCCAGAATCTCGGCAGCAGAGCGAACCTTGCGGTCGATCTCGTCCTTGGGGACCTTCTTGAGCTCAAGCGTAAACGCCATGTTCTCGTACACCGTCATATTGGGGTACAGAGCATAGCTCTGGAACACCATGGCGATGTCGCGGTCCTTGGGTGCCACGTCGTTGACGCGCTTGCCGTCGATGAGCACGTCGCCCGAGGTGATGTCCTCTAGGCCAGCGACCATGCGCATCGTCGTGGACTTACCGCAGCCAGACGGGCCGACGAGAACGATAAACTCCTGGTCATGCACGGTGAGGTTAAAGTCCTCCACCGCGAGCACGCCGTCCTCGGTAACCTTGAGGTTGTGCTTCTTCTCCTCGGTCTTCTTCTTTTTGCCAAAGAAGCCCTTCTTTTTGGACTCGTTGTTGGGATACACCTTCTGAACATGTTTGAGAACGATCTCGGCCATGTCTCTACCTTTCGATACGCGGCGCCGCGCTGAGGGGCGCCGCTAAAACTTGCAAAACAGTAACGGCATCAGCCCTTGACGGCACCTGCCACCACACCGTCGATGATGTACTTCTGGCAGAAGATGTACATGATGACGATGGGGATAACGACCATCATGATGCAAGCCATCATGGGGCCGAGCTCGACGTGGCCATAGCCGCCGCGGAAGTACTGGATCAAGATAGGAATGGTCTTGTACTTGGTGGAGTCGAGCGTAAGGTAGGGCAGCAGATAGTCGTTCCAGACCCACATGGTCTCGAGGATGCCGACCGAAAGATAGGTGGGCTTCATGATGGGGAGGACGATCTTAAAGAACACCTGGACCGGGTTGCAGCCGTCAATCATGGCCGCCTCCTCGATCTCGAGCGGGATGTTCTTTACAAAGCCGGCGAACATAAAGACCGCCAGGCCCGCGCCAAAGCCAAGGTAGATAAAGCAGATGTTGAACGGCGTGTTGAAGCCGATACGGTCCGCCAAATTGGACAGCGTGAACATGAGCATCTGGAAGGGCACGACCATCGAGAAGACGAACAGGTAATAGAAGAAGTTCGAGATCTTGCTGTTGACGCGCACTACGTACCAAGCGCACATGGAGCAGCACACCAAGATCAGAACGACCGACGTGACCGTGATGATGAGCGAGTACATAAACGCCGAGGCAAAGCCCTGCTCGTTCAGGGCGTGCACGTAGTTTGCAAGGCCGTTGAACGTCTCGGGCGTGAGCAGATCGAATGCCGTGGTGGTGCTGATTGCAGTCGCCTTTTTAAAGGAATTGAGCGCAATCATGAACACGGGGTAGATCCATGCGAGCGACAGGATCGTAAAGAAGATCGAGAGCGCACGGTTGATAACCTTATCGCGTTTCATTACTGCTGCACCTCCTTGGACCTCGTGGCCTTAAGCTGGATCATGGAGATTGCTACGACCAGGATGCAGAAGATGACTGCCTTGGCCTGGCCAATGCCCTGCCATGCTATGCCGGCACGCGAGTAGAACGTGTTGTAGATATTCAGGGCGAGCATCTCGGTGGAGTGCGCGGGGGCACCACCGGTAAGGGCGAGATTCTGGTCGAACAGCTTAAAGCCGTTGGTGATGGACAGGAACAGGCAGATGGTGATCGTCGGCATCAGGTTAGGGATCTTAACCTTCCAAAACGTCTGCCATGCCGTGGCGCCGTCGACCTTGGCGGCCTCGATGTAGTCGGACGGAATGGACTGCAAACCAGCAATGTAGATGATCATCATGTAGCCGACCTGCTGCCACAGGGTCAGGATGATAAGGCCCCAGAAGCCGGCAGCGGAGTTAAGGGCGATAAGGTCGGCGCCGATGTTGGAGAGCAGGCAGTTGATCAGAATCTGCCAGATATAGCCCAGTACGATGCCGCCGATCAGGTTAGGCATAAAGAAGATCGTGCGGAAGATGTTGGTGCCCTTGAGCGCCTTGCGGGTGAGCGCCTGCGCGATGGCGAGGGCGATCACGTTGATGAGCACTGTCGACAGGAAGGCAAACGCCACCGTAAAGAAGAACGACGTAGCAAACTGCGGATCGGACAGTGCGCGCACGTAGTTCTCGATACCGACGAAGTGGGTGTTGTTGATGGTAATAAACTGGCAGAACGAGAGATAGAAGCCCTGGATAAAAGGGATCACGAACCCGATCATAAACGCCAGGCACGTGGGCAGCATAAAGAGCGGCCACCAGCGCTTGAGTGCTTTGCCCATAGAAGGGTCCTTTCAATATGCAGGGGGCGGGCAAACCAACGTCTGCCCGCCCCCTGTCGCTAATCAGATAGCTCGGGCAGCAACTGCTTACTCAGAAGCAGCCTTCTCGGTCTTCCAGCCATCGACGAAGGCGTTCTTGACACCGTCCCACTTGCTGTTGTCGGCAGCGTAGGCAATCAGAGCCTGCTTAAGGTTCTTCTTCCACTCCTCGGAGGGAATGTAGACGAAGTCCCAAGCAACGGTCTTCTTGCCGTCCTTGGCCATGGCGACGGCCTGCTGCGAGAAGATGTTGGTGGTATCTTTGGCGCTCTTGAACGGGGCGGTCAGACCCATCTTGTCAGCGATGATGCTCGTCGGGGTGTCAGCAGTGACGCACCAATACATGAAGTCCTCGGTGGCCTTCTGGGCGTCCTCGGAAGCCTGAGAGCTGACGCACCAGTAGTTCTCGCCGCCGGAGCACAGACCCTGGTTCTCCTCGCCGTCAACGCCGATATAGATCGGCATCATGCCAATCTGGTCGTCCGTCATGCCGGCCTTGGTGAGGTCAGCGTAGGCCCAAGAGCCGTTCTGATAGAAGACGGCCTTGCCGGTTGCGAACTCGTTGGTGGCGTCGTCACCGGTCTTGGAAGCGAGCTGCGAAGGATCGCAGGTGGAGTCGGTGATGTACAGGTCGAAGATCTGCTTGTAGTTGTCGAGGAACTCACCCTTGATCTCGTCGTCCTCCTGGTTGTGCTCCTTCTCGAACTCGTAGTAGAGCGGCAGGTTGGCGAGGTGGGTGGTGTAGCGCCAGCTGGAGGAGTCGTCCATGCCGGCGGAGGTGAAGGCACCGTCAACGCCGAGCTCGTCCTTGCGGGCCTGGATGTCGTCGGCACAAGCCTTCAGCTTGTCGAAGGAGTCGATGTCCTCGGCCTTGTAGCCAGCCTTCTCGAGCAGCTGCTTGTTGTAGATGATGCCGTAGCTCTCCTGGACCCAGTCAATGCCCAGATCCTTGCCGTCGGACTGCAGGGCAAGGGAATCGTCGATGAGCTCGCCGCGGACCTTGGTGTCGGACAGATCGGCACAGTAGTCCTTCCAGTTCTTAAGACCGGTGGGGCCATTGACCTGGAACAGGGTAGGAGCGGAGCTCTTAGACATCTCGGACTTGAGCTTCTCCTCGTAGGTGTTGGAGGCGGCGGTCACGATCTTGACCTCGATGCCCTTCTCCTCCTTGTACGCCTTGGCGATCTCCTTCCACTCCTTGTCGACCTCGGGCTTAAAGTTGAGGAAGTAGACCTCGGCAGCGTCACCGGAAGCAGAGGAGCCGGAGCCGGCGGAGCCGCCGCAGCCCACAAGACCGAGGCCCAGAACCGCAGCCGCGGAACCAGCGAAGCCCAGGAACTGCCTTCTGCTCATTTCGTTCTTCATTACAATCCACCCTTTCACACCGTGGCGATCCCTTTCGCCGCCGCCTTCGGAGATTGGTTTGGGGACCGAGCCCCTTTTGCTAACTTGTACAATACGCTCATTGGCTAGTTGTTTGAACAAGTAGTTACTAGAGTGGTAGAAATTCATCGGTGAACGGCTCCTGATCCTTACATGCTTGACAAATATTGTCTAAACAATTAGAGGCGCCTATAAAAAAGGCGACCCGTGCGGCCGATGGGAAATCGGCCGCACGGGTCGCCGCATGTCAAAGACGTGGGCTCATGTGCCTGTCCTTATCGCTTGGAATTGACGCGGTAATGGAAGATCTCGGGGTGCGTACGGGCGTGCGTCACCTCGAACAAGATGCCATCCGAGGTGTACGACTGGCTCTCCATGACAGCAACGCAGTTGTATTTGCCAAGGTCAAGATAGCTGCAGTCCTCATCGTTGGCGAGTTCGACACTCACCGTACGACGGCTCGCCATCACTTTGACGCCGCACTTGTGCTCCAGATAGCTGTAGATAGAATCCGCAGCGATCTCGGGGGTCAGACCCTTGGCGATCGACGCCAAAAAATAGCCATGGTCCACCTGGCGTGCGCTGCCGTTGAGGCTTCGGACACGCACTACGCGAATCAGATCCTCGCCCACCTTAAAGCCCAGTCGACGAGAGAGCTGCTCGGTGCAAATCAAATGTTCAAAGGACTTAACGTCCGTCGATGCAACGGCATTGTTGCGCTTTGCAAATTCGCCAAACGACTCGACTTCCTCGAGCGCGCCCAGCATGTCGGTTTCGCCCTTGAGCCAAATAACGCGCACGCCCTTGCCGTGTATGGGCTGCACGAACATCTCGTCGGCCAGCATGCTCAAGGCGCGGCGGACGGTATTGCGCGTGCAGCCAAACTCCGCGGTCAGCTCGGCTTCGGTTGGCAGCATCTCCTGAAACGCATAGGTTCCGTTCATGATGCGCGAGCGGATTTCTCGGTAGATTCCTTCGTATATCGCTTTTGGCATTATTTCACCTCTACATCTTCTTTCTGGCTTGGCACAATAGCATTTCTCAAAGTTGTTCAAACCGATTATCGGTAAAGCGACAGTATTTAACCGCTGACGGCTTCTGTCGTGTCTAAATCGGTTTCGTTCAAAACTGCCGGCACGACAATCGTCTGGTCCTCTACAATGAATCCATTGTTTAAACGTTTCCCTACGCGCAATGTGTCTCGATATTCGGGAGGCAAACCATGCTGCAGAAAATCCAACGCTTTGGCGGGGCAATGTTCGCGCCCGCTATGCTGTTTTCCATATCGGGCCTTATGGTCGGCATCTCCGCTCTCGCAACAACCGCGGACATCGTCGGCGACCTCGCCGTATACGGAACCCCTTGGTACGTTTTCTGGGCTATCATCCAGCGCGGCTCGTGGACGGTCTTTAAACGCCTTCCGCTCCTTTTTGCCGTAGCGCTGCCCATCGGCCTTGCCCAAAAGCAACCGGCACGTTGCTGCCTCGAGGCACTCGTGGCCTATTTTGCCTACTGCTTCTTTTTGAGCGAGATCATTAAGCTGAGCGGCGACAATCTTGGACTTAAGTACCCGTCGTCTTTGATCCCCGCTAGCGGCATCACCGTCATCGACGGCATCAAGACGCTCGACACCGGCATTATCGGACCGCTGGCAGTCTCGACCATCGTCGTTGCGATCCACGATCGCTTCTACGACGCCAAGGTGCCCGATTGGCTCGGCACATTCTCCGGTTCCTCGCTGGTCTATCTCATCAGCTTTTTCGCTGTGCTCGCCCTTGCCATCGTCTCGGCCGCCATCGTGCCTTCCGTATACGCAGTGACCGAAACGCTGCGCCATGCACTTGTGGGCGTCGGTCCCTTTGGCGTGGGCATCTTTGTCTTTTTAGAACGAGCGCTCGAACCCTTTGGCCTGCATCACCTGCTCTACATGCCGATCTACTAC
>JAIJJM010000643.1 GCA_022728415.1 Collinsella sp.
CTTGCCGTCGCCTCCGGTGCCGCTGCCATCACCTATACCCTGCAGGCTCTTGCCCAGGCCGGTGACCACGTGGTGGCTCAGAAGACCATCTACGGTGGCTCCTACAACCTGCTGGAGCATACGCTCTCCCAGTTTGGCGTCGAGACCACGTTTGTCGATGCCCATAACCTGGAAGAGGTTGAGGGTGCCATCAAGGACAACACCACGGTCATCTATCTCGAGACGCTCGGCAACCCCAACTCCGACATCCCCAACATCGATGCCATCTCCGCGATCGCCAAGAAGCACGGTCTGCCGGTTGTCGTCGACAACACCTTCGGCACCCCGTATCTGTTCCGTCCGCTGGAGCATGGTGCCAACATCGTCGTCCACTCCGCAACCAAGTTCATTGGCGGCCACGGCACCTCGCTGGGCGGTGTGATCGTCGACGGCGGTAACTTCGATTGGAAGGCGAGCGGGAAGTACGCCCAGATTGCTGAGCCCAACCCCTCCTACCACGGTGTTTCGTTTGCCGAGGCTGCCGGTCCCGCCGCCTTCGCAACCTATGTCCGCGCTATCCTGCTGCGTGACGAGGGCGCCTGCATCAGCCCGTTCAACGCCTGGGTCCTGCTTCAGGGCACCGAGACTCTGTCGCTGCGCGTTGACCGTCATGTCGAGAACACCAAGAAGGTCGTTGAGTTCCTGGCTGGTGACAACCACGTCGCCAAGGTGAATCACCCGAGCCTGCCTGAGCACCCCGATCACGAGCTCTATCAGAAGTACTTCCCCCATGGCGGTGCCTCGATCTTTACCTTTGAGATTAAGGGTGGCCAGGAGGCAGCTTGGAAGTTCATCGATCATCTGCAGGTGTTCTCGCTGCTCGCCAACGTGGCCGACGTCAAGTCGCTCGTCGTGCACCCGGCTACCACCACGCACTCCCAGCTCTCTGCCGAGGAGCTCGCCGAGCAGAACATCACGCCTTCCACGATTCGTCTTTCCATCGGTACCGAGAACGCCGAGGATATCATTTGGGATCTGAAGCAGGCCTTCGCCGCGCTGGACGAGTAGGGCGACTTGTGCAAGGAACCCTTGCGACTCGATAGGTATAACTGCATAAAATGCCTGCTCAAGGCGCCTGTGCGAACAATGGTTGCACAGGCGCCCTTTTTTGCATAGAGAGGGTGCAAAAACAGGGTTTTTGACACGCTTTATGCATTCGAGTTGTGGATAACTCCTGTTGAGAGGATGTGAGTTTTACGCAATTGACGTGCGCCTTTTGAGTAAAACCGCAGGTCGCGATTTGCTCGGGGTACTATGCAGCGCGATCGAATCACACGCAGCTCAAACGCAGCAAAAACGCACTACGGAGGTTTCCAGCTACATGAGGATGGATTCACGAAAATCGAAAGCCGCCGCCCTTTCCGCCGCTCTGACCGTGGCACTTTTGGTGGGCGCCGGCGCAACTGATGCCCACGCGGCAACACTATCCGATACGGTCGGATCTACGCCGTCCGAGGCGACGCTGGTACAGCCCGTCGACTACCGCGGCGACGGTTATGGCTCTATGCAGGAGTGGAACGCCTCGATGGGGGCAAAGCGCAATTCCCTGGAGATGCGCGCTCAGATCATTATGAATATGTATGGCGACTATGCTACCGATGACGAGCGCGCTGTGTTGCAGGGCTGCATCGACGGTGCGGGTGGCCTGTTGACGATGGGGGAGGTCGACGCCAAGTCGACCGAGCTCGACGAGCTTCGCTCCGCGCTTGAGGATGCCAAGCGCGAGGCGCTCGAGGCTGCCGCTGCCGAGGCCGAGGCTGCCGAGGCCGCCCAGGCTTCGTACTACAACGCCGGCTCCGGCTCGTCTTACGC
>JAIJJM010000644.1 GCA_022728415.1 Collinsella sp.
CCAGCTCCGTCAGCTCGAGCAAAAACTCACGCGGCACGCGCATGGACTCGTCAAAGCGACGACACGTACGGGCGCGGCGAACCAACGCATCAAACGTATCCAAGCCAAGCTTATCGCAACCCTGCTTTGCCATCGACTCAGCGCTTAACGGCGCCATGGGAACTGTTTCGTTCATAGGGACCCCCAATTTCAGGCAATTGTTCTTAGGAGAATCTAACCTAAAACGTAGGAAATTACGCTCAACAGTATAATGTTCCACAGCTGTTGAATACTCCTCGCCAAAGCGGGGACAAAAGTAACGATTCGGGAAGATGGGGCGGCAATTCGCCCTCCTCGTCCCACGTGCCGGCGCCCTTGGGCGATACTGGTTGCAAGAGCCACGGCTTACGCCGCACGGAAAGGAGACATCATGGGCATCTTTAAGAACGATGACAAGCAATCGAGCGCGTTTGGATTTGACGAGAACAGCATGGCAGGCAAGGCTGTCAAGGCCGTGCGCTGGATTTACGCCATCACGGGCGTCCTGGCGCTCGTCGCCGGCATCGCACTGCTGTTTGCACCCGCCAAGTCCCTCGTCTTCCTAACGACCGTCTTGGGCTTCTACTTTGTGGTCACGGCCGCGATCAGGCTGTTTACCGCTGTTTTCGAGCCGCTGCTGCCCACCGGTTGGCGCATTACGAGCATCATCACCAACCTGCTCATTCTTCTGGGTGGCGTGGTGATTCTGCGCAACCAGGCCTTCTCGACCGCGACGCTCACCACGCTTGTAGTGGTCGTCGCCGGCTTTGGCTGGATCGTCGAGGGCGTCATGTCGATTCTGGAATCCGAGCTTTCCGCCAACCGCGCCCTCGCCATCCTGAGCGGCGCACTCTCCATCATCGCGGGCATGTTCGTGTTTATCTATCCGCTGTGGTCGGCCACGATGCTCGTCCTCTTTAGCGGTGCCGCGCTGCTGGTGTTTGGCGTGACGCTGATTATTCGCGCCATTCAATTTGGCAAACTGGTGCGCTAGATGCCAAAGACGCTTTTTATTGATGCCGACGCCTGTCCGGTCACGCGCGAGTCGATCGACTGCGCGCGGAGGGCGGGCGTCGCCGTCGTTATCGCCGGCAACAGCACGCAGAACCTGGAACGCCACATTCGCCGCGACGATCCGCGCGACGCCGAGCATGCACGTCGGGGCTTTTGGGTCACGACGCTCGATGTGAGCGTGGGAGCCGATAGCGCCGACTTTGCCATTGTCGAGCGCCTGCAGGTTGGCGACGTGGTCGTGACGCAGGACATAGGCCTGGCGAGCATGGCGCTCGGACGCGATGCCGCCGCCATCGGCGTGCGCGGGCGCGTCTACGACAAAGCCACCATCGATATGCAGCTGTTTATTCGTCACGAGGAAAAGAAGGTGCGCCGCGCCGGGGGACGCACCCGCGGTCCGGCAGCCTTCACCAGCGAGGACCGCGCCCGCTTTAAACGCAACCTCACCGAACTGTTACGCTAAACAAGGTAGATTTTTGGGACATGCCTAAAAATCTACCTAGAAGCCACAGGCGGAGAGAACGAGTCCCCAGCCGGCGCCGATGACGTACATCATGACCAGAAACAGGGCGTTTTCGCGGGCACTACGGTTGGTGCGGAACAGCACCAAGTAGCCCACGCCGGCGGAAATGAGGGTGCCGGCGAGCATCGGTGCCAGCTGCAGCGCACCTTCGAGGTACAGCTGCGTAATAACGACGCTGGCAGAGCAGTTGGGGATCAGACCGACAAGCGCCGAGCCCAGGACGGCGAGCGTCTCATTGCCGCGCAGGAACTGCTCGATCGCGGACTCGCCAAAGGTCTCGAGGACGGCGACCAGGA
>JAIJJM010000645.1 GCA_022728415.1 Collinsella sp.
TCTGCCAGTGCCGCGTCAACAAGTGCCGGGCAGGCCTCAGCCAGTGCCACCGCCGCCGGAAAATCGGCAGAAAGTGCCGCATCGTCTGCTTCAACAGCCACAACGAAGGCTGGCGAAGCCACTGAACAGGCCAGCGCAGCAGCGAGGTCTGCTTCCGCAGCGAAGACATCCGAGACGAACGCGAAAGCGTCGGAAACCAGCGCAGAATCCTCAAAAACGGCTGCCGCATCGTCAGCCAGTTCGGCGGCGTCATCGGCATCATCGGCGTCTGCTTCAAAAGATGAGGCGACCAGACAGGCGTCAGCAGCGAAGGGCAGCGCCACGACAGCATCCACGAAGGCGACAGAGGCAGCTGGCAGTGCGACGGCGGCAGCACAGAGCAAAAGTACGGCGGAATCCGCGGCAACGCGCGCCGAGACAGCGGCAAAACGGGCAGAGGATATTGCATCCGCCGTGGCGCTTGAGGATGCGAGCACGACGAAAAAGGGGATAGTACAGCTCAGCAGTGCGACCAACAGTACGTCTGAAACGCTGGCGGCAACGCCAAAGGCAGTAAAATCAGCCTATGACAATGCAGAGAAACGTCTGCAGAAAGACCAGAACGGCGCTGATATACCCGATAAGGGACGCTTCCTGAACAACATTAACGCGGTCAGTAAAACAGACTTTGCTGATAAGCGTGGTATGCGTTATGTGCGGGTTAACGCTCCTGCAGGTGCAACATCTGGAAAATATTACCCTGTTGTTGTTATGCGTTCTGCTGGCTCAGTAAGCGAACTGGCATCAAGGGTCATTATCACCACGGCAACGCGAACCGCAGGCGATCCGATGAATAACTGCGAGTTTAACGGATTTGTTATGCCTGGTGGCTGGACTGACAGGGGGCGTTATGCTTATGGAATGTTCTGGCAATATCAAAACAATGAACGAGCCATCCACTCAATAATGATGAGTAATAAGGGCGATGATTTGCGCTCTGTGTTCTATGTTGATGGCGCTGCTTTCCCTGTTTTTGCGTTTATCGAAGATGGCCTGTCAATATCCGCACCTGGTGCTGATCTCGTTGTTAATGATACGACCTATAAGTTTGGGGCAACAAATCCAGCGACTGAATGTATCGCGGCGGACGTTATCCTTGATTTTAAGAGTGGGCGTGGTTTTTATGAGTCTCATTCGTTAATCGTTAACGATAATTTGTCGTGCAAAAAACTTTTTGCCACAGACGAAATTGTAGCGCGTGGTGGTAATCAGATTCGAATGATAGGTGGGGAGTATGGTGCATTATGGCGTAATGATGGCGCTAAAACTTACCTGCTGCTTACCAATCAAGGTGATGTTTATGGTGGCTGGAATACATTAAGACCGTTTGCTATTGATAACGCAACCGGCGAACTGGTTATTGGAACCAAACTGTCCGCAAGTCTGAACGGTAATGCATTAACAGCAACAAAGCTGCAAACGCCAAGACTGGTTTCTGGTGTTGAGTTTGATGGTTCCAGAGATATTACTTTAACCGCCGCGCATGTGGCTGCTTTTGCCAGAAGGGCAACGGATACATATGCCGATGCGGATGGTGGCGTTCCCTGGAATGCCGAATCAGGTGCTTACAATGTCACCCGCTCTGGCGACAGCTATATTCTGGTTAACTTCTATACCGGAGTCGGAAGTTGCCGGACCTTGCAGATGAAGGCGCATTACAGAAATGGTGGTCTGTTCTACCGTTCTTCAAGAGACGGTTATGGTTTTGAGGAAGACTGGGCAGAAGTTTATACCTCGAAAAATCTTCCACCAGAAAGCTACCCAGTCGGCGCACCAATCCCGTGGCCATCAGATACCGTTCCGTCTGG
>JAIJJM010000646.1 GCA_022728415.1 Collinsella sp.
ACCATGCTGGGCTTGTTTTCCGTTTGTTGGAGAGAACGGGGGATGCCATCAGCACTACGGTGAGAGAAGGATTATCCGTGAATCGGTTCGTGGGTCTAGACGGTATTAAGGGACTGGCGCTGATAGCCATTGTGCTGTACCACTGCATGCAGCAACTGCTGCCAGGCGGATTCTACGGAGTCGACGTGTTCTTCACCGTCTCTGGATTCCTGATTGCCGTCAGTTTGATTCGTTCTCTGGCGAAAACCGGATCGCTGAATCTCGTGCGATATATCCCCAAGCGTGCAGTACGTCTCTATCCGGCGCTGTTTCTGCTGATTCCGGTCACCGTCTCCGTCGGCTGGCTGCTCGATCACGACATTCTAGTTTCCATCCGCGACCAAGTCATCACCGTGCTGCTGGGCTGCTACAACTGGTACGCCATTGCCGGAGGCCAAAGCTATTTCGACCAAATGAACCCGCAGGTGTTTCGCCATCTGTGGTTCATTGGCGTGCTCATGCAGTTCTACGTCATCGTGCCGTTCATCGTCTGGCTGATGTGGAAGCTCCGCCAGACGAAACTGCCCTCACTCATCCCACTGGGACTCGCGGCGTTCAGCAGTATCGCCATGTGGGCGATGTATGTGCCCAAGGGCGACCCCACCCGCGTCTACTTCGGCACTGATACCCACAGCATGGGCCTGATGCTGGGTGTGGCTCTCGCCTGGTGGGTCACCGCTCCTCAGTTGGGCCACGCTCGTCAGGGAGCTGTGCCGATGCCCCGCACCATTAGATCGAGCGCTTCGGCCGCCACGTACCGGGCTCCGTTACCTCAGATTCCTGTAAAGCATCGCATCTGGAATGCGACGGCACCGGTATTGGCATTCCTCAGCCTGATTGCCTTGGTCACCATGACGGTTATCGGCAAACAGGATGCATTCGCCTTCCGCGGCGGCATCATATTGTCCAGCCTGTTGTCCGTGCTGCTGATTGCCGGTACCATCTCCGACGATTCCTGGATGCAAAGCCTCATGGTGTTCAAGCCATTGGCCGCCCTCGGCAAGTATTCGTACGGCATTTACCTGTGGCACTGGCCGTTGTGGATTCTTTCCAGCGCCCTTGCCCCGAAGATCTTCAAGGCAGCAGGGCCTTGGCCTCTCATCATGACCGCGTTGCTCACCGCCATTGCGGTGATGATTTCCTGGCTGATGGTGGAGAAACCGGCGGCAATGCACTCGGTGATATCCGTCGTGGTGCCCCTTCGCACGAACAAGAAGAATCATGCGGCCCGGGTTATTGCCGTTGACGTTATCCTGGCGCTGTCGTTGGTCGGCTGCGCGCAGGGCATTACTCATGCACCTGCGAAAACCGCCATGCAGATCCAGCTGGAGCAACAGGCCGCACAACTGGAACGCATACAGAAAACCGAACACGTGCTGCTGCGCCATGCCGTGCCGGCACCGCCCAAGCCCAAGCATGAGATGCCCACCGGCGATCAGATTACCGCCATAGGCGATTCGGTGATGCTGGCCTCATCACAGGGCCTTTCGGAAGTCTTCCCCGGCATTCAGACCGACGCGAGCGTTTCCCGCTCCATCATGGTCGCCCCCGAACTCATCGGCAATGATCTGTCCGCCGGCAGTCTGCGGCAATGGGTGCTGATCGGCCTTGGCACCAATTCGGCAATCACCCCTGATCAGCTGGACCAGATTCGTAATATGATCGGCCCCGACCGCGTGCTGGTACTGGTCAATGCCCACGGAGACCGTACGTGGATTCCACCTACCAACCAGGTGCTTGCCGACTATGCGGCCGCACATCCGGACAATGTGGTGCTGGTGGATTGGAATG
>JAIJJM010000647.1 GCA_022728415.1 Collinsella sp.
ACGTGACGCCCTCTGCCATCCAGTGCTCGTTGATGCGGTCGCGCGCGATGGCGGTGAGCTGGGCGAGCTGAATGCGGCTGTTGACGCCCAGGCCGTCGCGGTAGTCGTCGCAGTGGAAGATGGAGACCGCCTGGCCGTGACCCTTGAGGATTTCGAGCATGTCGGGCAGGTAGTACTCGGACTGCGCGTTGTCGTTGCCGATCTCGTTAATGTGGGCGGCAAGCTGCGCGCCGTCGAAGGCGTAGCAGCCGGCGTTGCACTCCAGCAGCGTGGCGGCCTGCTCGGGCGTGCAGTCCTTCTGCTCGATGATGCGCTCGATCTGACCATCGGCGCCCAGCTTGATGCGGCCGTAGCCAAAAGGATCGGGCGGGGTCATGGTCATGACGGTGCAGGCGAGCTCGCCGGTGGCGACGGTCTGCGCGAACTTGGCGACGGTGTCGGCGGTGATGAGCGGCAGGTCGCCGTTGAGCACGACGACGGGGCCTTGCGTGATGCCGCAGGCCTCGAGCGCGACCTTTACGGCGTGGCCGGTGCCCAGGCGCTCGGTCTGCTCGACGCACTCGACCTTGGTGGCGCTGTTGGCGTAGGCACCATCGATGAGGGCGCGCATCTCGTCGGCGTGGCTGCCGATGACGACCACGACGCGGCTGCAGCCGGCCTTGATGGTGGCGTCGACGATCCACTGGACCATGGGCTTACCCAGGATCTTGTGCGAAACCTTGCAGTGGTTCGACTTCATGCGAGTGCCCTCGCCGGCGGCGAGGATAATTGCGGTTGCGTCCATGTGATCTCCTGTTACGTTATAGAGACGTGTGTTTGGAAACGATACACGGCGCAATATGATACCGCAGGCATATGATGAGCGCGTAACGATTGATGCGCGACGGCCGATGCCGCTGCCGCCGGCGTGGTATTTGCGCTGGTTGTGTATGGCGGCGCCGCCGCGGCGTTGGCGTTTGAGCGAGGGATGGGGTGCCCGTGGATATCATGCGAGGAAAATTGGGCGCCGAGCCCGTCGCGGCATTTTCGATGTCGCATCCGGTGGTGCCGGCGCTCTACATGGTGCTGACGCTAGGGCTCACCATGTTCTCGATGCAACCGGTACTGATCGCGCTGTCGCTTGCGGGCGGGCTGGCGTACGGGTTTGCGACGCGCGGCACCGCGCGCACGTTGGGGGCGCTTCGCTGGCAGCTGCCGGTGATTTTGATCATCGCGGTTCTCAATCCGCTGTTTAGCGCCTCGGGCTCGACGGAGCTGTTTCGTATTGGCATGCGTGCGGTGTATCTAGAGAGCATGATGTACGGCCTGTGCATGGGTGGGCTGTTTGTGGCGAGCGTGCTGTGGTTTGAGGCCGCGGCGTCGATGCTTGGCTACGACAAGGTGCTTGCGCTTTTGGGCAATGCCACACCGGTGATTGCGCTCATGATCTCGATGTGCATGCGGCTTATCCCACAGTTTTTGCGCCGCGGCCGCACGGTGCTGGCGGTGCAGGACGCGATCGATGTGCCGGGGCGCGCGCCCACCGATCCCGTGCGATCGCGCCTACGGGCGTCGACCGTTTTGATGGGCTGGGGCATGGAAGATTCGCTTGAGCGCGCGGACGCCATGCGCTCGCGCGGGTGGGGCGCCGCGACTCGTCGCACGACGTACGCGCGGTATCGACTGGAGTGCGGCGACGCTGCCGCGCTGGTTGGACTTGCGGCGTTTGGTGTGGCCACGGCGGCAGTGGCGTGGATCGCGACGACGCAGTATTCGTTTTACCCGCAGCTTTCGGTGCCCGCGCCGTGGCTGGGCTATGTCGTGTATGCTGCCTGGATGGTGCTGC
>JAIJJM010000648.1 GCA_022728415.1 Collinsella sp.
GTTTAATGAACTGAAGTTTGACGATGCGACAGGGAAAGAACAGGTCTACATCCACGCGCAGAAGAACATGAACACCGAGGTGCTGAATAACCGCACCACTGATGTGATAAACAACCATGCCGAAAAAATAGGTAACAACCAGGCGATCACCGTTACCAATAACCAGATCCAGAACATTGGCGTTAATCAGATACAGACGGTTGGTGTCAACCAGGTGGAAACGGTGGGCAGTAACCAGATTATCAAAGTGGGATCAAACCAGGTTGAAAAGGTGGGGATCATTCGTGCGCTGACGGTGGGTGTAGCTTACCAGACGACGGTAGGCGGCATTATGAATACCTCGGTGGCGTTGTTGCAGTCCTCACAGGTAGGGCTGCATAAATCACTGATGGTGGGAATGGGCTACAGCGTCAATGTGGGGAATAACGTCACCTTCTCGGTGGGCAAGACGATGAAGGAAAACACCGGACAAACAGCAGTTTATTCTGCCGGTGAGCATCTTGAACTCTGCTGTGGTAAGGCAAGGCTGGTGCTGACGAAGGACGGAAGCATATTTCTCAACGGTACGCACATTCATCTGGAAGGGGAGTCGGATGTGAACGGTGATGCGCCAGTGATTAACTGGAACTGTGGTGCCACACAACCTGTACCGGATGCGCCTGTGCCGAAAGATTTACCCCCCGGAATGCCGGATATGCGGCAATTTTGAGTCAGGTGCAAAAAATTAAAACGGAACTGGTGCAGTGACCAGATGAACCATATTAAAAGCAGAAGGAATTGATTTATGGGCGGCGGAAAACCGGCGGCGCGGCAGGGTGACATGACCCGCAAGGGACTGGATATTGTGCAGGGTTCAGCAGGGGTGCTGATAGGTGCGCCAACCGGTGTGGCCTGCTCGGTGTGTCCCACAAAAAAGGACAGTCCGAACTATGGCAGCCCGGTGAACCCGCTACTCGGTGCGAAGGTTCTGCCTGTTGAAACCGACCTGGCACTGCCCGGCCCGCTGCCGTTTATTCTTTTCCGCGCCTACAGCAGCTACCGGACCAGGACGCCCGCGCCAGTGGGCGTGTTTGGTCCCGGCTGGAAAGCGCCCTTCGATATCCGCTTACAGATACGCGATGAAGGCCTGATACTCAACGACAGCGGTGGTAGGAGCATTCACTTTGAGCCGTTGTTTCCCGGCGAGATAAGCTACAGCCGCAGCGAGTCGTTCTGGCTGGCAAGGGGCGGAGTGCTGAAACAACACAAAGGCCATCCGCTTGCGCGGCTCTGGCGGGCGTTGCCGGAAGCGGTCCGTCTGAGTCCACACACCTATATGATGGCTGTCAGCACAACCGGGCAGTGGCTGATACTCGGCTGGCCGGAGCGTGTGCCGGAGGCGGACGAGGTGCCGCCGCCGGAGCCGCCCGCATACCGGGTGCTGACGGGCGTGGTGGACGGCTTCGGGCGCTCACTGATTTTCCACCGCGAGGCCGCAGGCGAGCTGGCTGGCGAAATCACCGGGGTGACGGACGGCGCGGGCCGCCGTTTTCACCTGGCACTGAGCACACAGGCGCAGCGGGCGGAAGCCTTCCGTAAACAGCGCGTCACGTCTTTATCCTCCCCTGCCGGTCCCCGTTCTGTTTCCTCTTCTCAGGTTTTCCCCGACACGCTGCCCGCCGGTACAGAGTACGGTGCCGATAACGGTATCCGGCTGGAGGCGGTGTGGCTGACACACGACCCGGCCTACCCGGATGAACAGCCGACTGCGCCGCTGGCGCGCTACACGTACACGGCCAGCGGAGAACTGCGGGCGGTGTATGACCGCAGCGGGACGCAGGTTCGC
>JAIJJM010000022.1 GCA_022728415.1 Collinsella sp.
CCGAGCGAGATGAGCAGCATCTTGCCGCCCGCGATCCAGATGTCCTTCATGTCGCTGCCCGGCGTCTCGACCAGCGTGGTGATGTCTGACATATAGTCGGGCAGTTTCAGGTCGAAGTAGACCTGCCCGACGATGGTCACCAGGGCGATGAGCATCTGACCGATCTCCGCTTTGGAGAGGTATTTCATGATGCGAAACATTGGTTTCCCCTTGTGTTGGTTGGGTTGGTTATTGGTTATTGGCGATTGGTTCTTAAGTTGGCTGGGTTATCGGTGATTATCGGTTCACGATGTCTTAATAGTTTCCATTGTTTGATTACTTACACTGTGAGATATTATACGCACTTCTGTATGTTCGCTGTGAGCGTCCTCAATTACCTTTACCTCCCTCTGACGAGGGAGGTGTCACCGCGCAGCAGTGACGGAGGGAGAGACCCGCCAGCGGGAGGAAGCTAGTCTCGCTCAGCCTCCGCGCGCTTAGCTGCCATGTGTTCAGCCACGCGCTTGTCCCGCTCCACGAATGCCTCACGCACTTGTTCAGCCGTCGGCCGAGGCCGCCCCGGATGGCAAATCGACATATATGTGGTGAACTCAGACACCAGGTCAACGAATTCGCGCGTGCGCCGCTCCCCCATTTGCGAGAAAATCCAGCAAATTGCGGAACGCATTTCCTCTATCATCCGATGAGACTGCTCGCGCCCGGAATCAGTGAGATTCACGCGAATAATGCGCCGATCCTTGGAATCAATGTCACGCGTGACCCAGCCTTTTTTCTCCAGAGACGACAGCACAGTGGAGATGCGGCCGGAACTGGCCTGCAGCGCCGATGCCAATTGCGATGGCGTTTGCGTCCCCTTCATGGACAGCTCCCGGAGCACGAACTGCTCACCATGGGCTCCACGAGTGAATTCCCTCTGCATTGTCGAACGATTGCCCCACACGCTGGCATACAGTTCACTAACTGCTTCCTGCTCAAATCCCATAAGAGCACCATCCATTCCCATTCGCCACACGGCAGAGCGCCGCAAACACCCCAAGAATATCTCACACCGTAAACAATTCATTACTAGAAACTATTTTTGGAACGCATAATGCACACACTCCACGCTCTTTGATATTCTGAAAGCCGCATAGATATTCACTTCGGGGCGTCGTCTAAGAATATTTGCTGGGCCAACGGTAGCGACGTTGGCATTGTGCTCCATGAGGTATCTGGTCGAAAAGGCGGACGAAGACAGACCAGTTGGGCGGAGCGCGCCCATACCTCAAAACCATTGCAATTATTGGCTTTGACCATTTTCGTGGAGTCACGAAAATGGTCATGAAAAACATAAGGACACACTCATGAACCGCGACGAAATCACACGCAAAACCAGCGAACTCAGCACTATCGCACACACCACCGAGGACTCCAAAGTTGAGTATTGGTATGCACGCGAGCTAATGACCTATATGGGGTACGACAGATGGGAAAACTTCAGCAAAGCTATTACACGAGCCAAGCAAGCTTGCGACAATTCCGGCGTATCCGTTGAATCCCATTTCCGTGACACTACGCGAGACGTGACTCTCGGCAGCGGTGCCACCCGCTCCATCGCGGACGTCAAGCTCACCCGATACGCCTGCTATCTCATTGCTCAAAACGGTGATCCAAAGAAAGAAGAAGTGGCACTTCTCCAGAGCTATTTTGCCGTTCAGACTCGCAAAACGGAAATCATTGAGCAACGCATGGGAGAAATCAGCCGGCTCGCCGGCCGAGAGGCCCTTGCCACTGCAGAGAAGAAACTCTATCCGTATACCCAAATCACACACAACAAAACCGCACAAGAGCACATGTACACGCCCAACCACGCCGCAGAACGCCGGCAAGGATGTGATACAGGCCACAGAAAGCGTTGTACCGCCTAGGCAATGCAACAATTGTCCGCTATGCTCTGAAGGCAGATGGCGGCACGGATGCCATCCCAAAGAGGGGGTATGACCATGATTCGGGGTATGAACCTATGCAGCATCGCCGGCTGCACGCACGAAGCAGAAGAAGCGGGCATGTGCAACATGCATTTCACATCGGCGCTGGTTCACGGAGCGCTGCACTACACTGCGGACGGACGTCCGTCGCACTGCTGAGCGCAACAACAAAGCAAAACAACCAGTAACGCTCAACGGCTTCCACATGTTCATGCTCTAATTGCATGTACTTGCAGACACAATGGCCGGTCTGAGCCAGCTGCCCTCGCATGGAGCAGCTGGCTCAGACCGGCCATTATTGTTGCTTTGTACTGTTTGCACTGTATTGCGCCTGCATTGCGCAAGCTCGGGCGCACTCGGGTGCACTCGCTGAGTGGCGTGAATCGCAGATTGCTCAATAGCAACGCAATCCACGCCACTCAGCAGTTGCCATGGTTATGCGCGGCGTTTGCGGATGACGAGCAAGGCACCAGCCGCAGCTGTCAGCACCACAACCACGACCGCAATGGCAGCCACGGCAACACCCGTATTCGAAAGGGGCGCAGCGCCATTAGCAGCCGGCTTATTCGTGGCAGTGTTACCGGGCTTAGCAGTGTTGCCAGGATTGTTGGTATCGCCGGGCTTCTGCTCTCCAGGGCCGGGAGTGACCTCCGTGGCCGTGACCGTGACTTCGAACGTCGCGTTCACGCCACGATAAGAGACGGTGATGGTCTTCGTGCCTGCGGTGGCAGAATCAAAGCCAGTGAACTTCAGATCACCATCAGTTGGATCAATCAGCTTGCGCAGCGTTTCGGTATCGCCGACTTTGTAAATGGCGGATACCTTCACATCGGCAGCGTTGAACTTATCGCCTACCTGATAGGAATCCTTGGTCACTTCCACAGCAAGCTCGGCCAACTGAGGCAGTTCGCCGAATGTCACTGTGTAGGTTTCCGCCGTGCCATCCTCAGCAGTTACAGTCACCGTGGCCACGCCGCTGTTCTCGGTCGAAGCCTGCTCCACCTGCACCGTAGCCTTCGCGTCAGCAGCAGTCGCCTCCACCGTCGGGTAAGAAGCAGCGTCTCCGGCCAGCGCACCGGCATATTCGGTGATATCCGCGGAGAATCCGTCAACCGTCTTGCCATCCACAGTCAGATCAGCAAGATTGGCGTTACTAGACGGCTGCGGCTTTGGCGTTGCTTCACCTTCGGCGATGCGTACTTCAGCGATCTTGGCATAGTCATTGCCATCGGCGTAGGTGAAGTTGAGGCGAATGCCCTTGGTGGCGGGCAGAGCGCTCACATCGGCTTCCGTCACGGCTCCAGCAGCACCATTCACAGTGACTGCCGGCAGCGTGGCATCAGTCCACGTGGCGTTGTCTTCAGCTAGGTACGATACAGTGAAGCTCTTCGGAGCGGCCTCGCCCTTGGCCTTATCCACCGCAACGCTGAGCTTGCCCAGCTGATATGCCTTATCGAAGGTGTAGCTGAGCCACGGCGAGGTGTCGCCGGTGCCCCAGTTCGACCAGTTGGTGCTCAGATTGTTGTCGCAAGTCAGGTCGGCCGTAGAAGCGAAGGCCCAGCTGCTGGCCGGCTCATACTTCGAGGCTGCGGCGGACGAGCAGAACAACCGGGCAAGGTTGCTTTCCACAGTCACGGTGAGCGTGGCAGTTACTGAAGAATCAGTGACAAGGCGTACCGTCACGGTTTGCTCGCCCAATTTGGTGGTGTCGAAGCCTTCCAACGTGTATTCATCTGGCTCCAGTACACGCGTCTTGCCATTGGTGAGCGTAGCGGTAACCGTCACGTCCTTATGCGCGAGCGTCTGCCTCTTGGCGATAGTGGCTTCAGGGCCCTTGGCCGCGATGGACTCCACAGCAGCAGTCTGCGAACCGAACGCAGTGCCGTTGAAGGCCACGGTGAATGCGCCGGCATTGCTGTTCGACGTGGCGAAAGCACCGGCATCGAGCCCGGTTACGTCCGCACCGGTCAGCGTTACCGTAGCGACATCCTGCCATTCATCGTTCGCGGAAGCACGCCAGTAGCCTTTCAGAGTATCGGTTGAGGTGCGCTCCAGCTTGAGCTGCACTTGGTCGCCGAAGCCGGTACCAACATGCGATGTTTCCTTATCGATGTAGCCATCGGCATTGGAATCGTACTGCATGTAAACGCCGCTTGGGCTGGCAAGTAACGTGGCATATCCCTTGCCGCCGTTAGCGCCAGTAAGACCGTTACGGACCACCAGACCGGCGCGCGGATCGCCATTACCGCCCAAGTCGAGCGGCTTGACCGTGGTTTCCAGCGTTTCGTTCACGTCCAGGGCATCAGGCTGGTACACCGCACTGCCCTCGTTGCGATCCGTCCAGACGCCACGATTGGCGTTGTCCGTAATCGTGAAGTCATAAGCACCGCCGGACGCAGAAACCTGGCACGCGCTGCCGCCCTTCCAATGAGCTTCCTTCCAACTTCCGGAAATCGGGTTGGAGCAGGAAACATCGATGGTTCTACGGAATGTACGGCCCGGATTGAAGTTACTGCTCTCGGCAAGAGTGCCCGTAATGGTGTAGGTTCCCGGCACATTGAATGCGTAGGTGTTACCAGCAGCCTTGGTCGACTTGCTGACTGCCGTACCGCCTTCCACATTCCATGTCACCTTGGTAGCAATGGTATCGTCGCCTTCCTTGACGTTGACGGTGTCCGGCAGAGTAACGGTTCCGCCCGTGTTCACGGTCTTCGGGAGATCATCGCCGGTTTCCACAGTCCAGTTGACCAGCTTGCCCTTGGCGCTACCATGGTTGCCCCAATAGCTCAGATCCCAACCGTCGGGCTCGCCTTCTTGAGCAGGATTGTGCATTTCGATGGTGCCGTTCTCACCGATGGTCAGCGGCAGCCAAACATAGGTGGAATCGGCTTTACCGGAATCCCAACGGTCACCAAGGTAGATGAAGTGACCTTTCTCCTGGTCTACTGCGAGCACACTAGCCGACTGCGAACCGAATGTGGTGCCGCGGGTATCGCCCACGGACAACAGACCATCCGCGCCTTCCGGCATGTTGTTGTACCACGTGTTCTCGTTGACATCGTCCTTTTCCACGCCACGGGTCCAGCTTCCCAGCATGGAGTCGGCGGTGTAGTAGGTCTGCTTGTTCGGGGCCCAGCCGGTTGCACCAGATGCGATGATGTTGTAACGCCCGTCATATTGGAATACGGCAGGAGCTTCCAGCGAACCATTTTGTTTGACGATTTGGAAATCTTCGCCACGCACCGGGGCATCCGTAGTAGCGTCTGCAAGAATGTATGGGTACTGCCCGTCAGCAGAGTACTGCTTTTGTCCCTCGGACTGGTCCACATTCGTGGTCTTGACTACATTGGTGTAATCATCGTTGAGCTTGGCGATGTACAGCGTGGCATTGGCTTCGGAAGAATACAGTACATAGGCACTGTCGTCCTTCGGGTCCACGAACACAGTCATATCGCGGCTGTCACCGTTCTCACCCCAGCTGGGGTTACCTGCGGCTTCTTTCCAATTGTTCTGGTTAGGCAAACGATAGGCACCCACCATAGTGAACGGGCCCGCCGGATTGTCGGAAACAGCCACGCCCGCAAGTGCACGTGCATAGTTGGAACCGCCCGGCGTGGTGCTTCCATCGGAATGCCACCACAGCACGTATTGCTTGTTCTTCTTGTTGTAGATGATCTTCGGACGCTCGAAAATGCCCTGTACGGAATCAACCGCGCCATCACCATCCTGATCGGGGTTGGTGTTGAGGTACGGGAAGATTGCGTCGGCCTTGGCAGCGTCCACACTGCCGTCGGACTTGGTCAGGTTGTAGGCCTTGTCGAAGTAGGCGTAATCGGCATTGCTCTTATCCGTCAACTGAGATTTGCTGGTCACCGCACGCAGCGCCACACCAAGATCGGTCCAGTTGTATAGATCTGTCGACATATAAGCATGAACACCGGGGCTGTTGTCGTAACCGTTAGAACGGTCTTCGCCATACCAGTAGTAGGCGTCGCCAACCTTGACCACTTGGCCACCGTGCGCTTGGATGTGTGTGCCGCCATTATCATTGGCGTTCTTGGCATACCAATATGGCTGGAAGTAATCGCTAGCGTTCTTGCCCGGATCGGCTGTGGGCTGGAACTTGGTGTATGTCGGCACTTGGCCGATGGTAGGCAGGTAATCCACACCTGCCGCACTGGCACTTGCAGCGGCCAGCCCGCATGACAATAGCGTTGCCGCGGCGGTAATTGCCGCGATAAGAGCGCCCTTGCCCTTATTGTTTATCTTCATTGATTTGGTTCCTTGATTGATGATAACGGTTTTTTTGAACAAACAGTTATGTCGCTATCCGCGAAGCCAGAAAAGGTTCGACAAATCAATATACCGATACTGAAAACTCGGTATTCAACTTGTCGGACCAATTATGGTCAAAGAGCGGAGGAACCGGCCGGCAATAGTCAATATTGCCGGCTTGTTCCTTCACCCATTACTGCGCGAGGGTGCTATGCACGCTTGCGCAGCATGAACAGTGCACCCGCGGCAGCGGCCAGCAGAGCGACAGCGCCAGCGATGGCGGCAACACTGGAACCGGTGTTGGCCACCGTGTTCTTGTTGCCGTTGCCGGTGGCACCGGGCTTGTTGGTGTTGCCGGGCTTCTGTTCTTCAGGGCCAGGGGCGACTGCGTTGGCCTTGACCGTGACGTTGAAGGTCGCGGTCACACCACGGTAGGAGACGGTAATCGCCTTCTTGCCTGCGGTGGTGGAGTCGAACGAGCCAATCGCAAGCTGCGGGTCGTCAAGAGCGACCGGCACTTCCTTGGTCTTGTCGCCACTCTGGTAGACGGCAGTCACCTTCAGACCGGCGGTATCGAGCTTGTCGCCGATGGCGTACTCGGTCTTCGTGGGTCCGATCACCTTGAGCGAAGCCAAAGTGAAGGCGTTGAAGGTCACCGTGTAGGTCTTCGTCTCAGACTCGTCGGCTGAGGTCACCGTAATGGCGGCCTTGCCGCCAAGCTGGCCGTTCTCAACCGCGTCGCCAGTCACCTTGACGGCGGCGGCATTGTCGGTGGCGAAGGCCTGCAGCACCGGGTTTGCCTCGGCGTCGACCGGCAGATCAACCGTGTAGTCGGTCTTGGCCGGGTCGAAGCCTTCAACGGTTTCGCCGTCAAGACGCAGGTCGCCCAGCGTGGCATCGGATGCTGGCTGCGGGGTGAGTACCGTGCTGTCTTGTGCGAACACCTGGATCTCAGCCACGTTGATGTACACCTTGGTGTCCTGCAATGTGTTAGTCAGGCGGATGGCCTTGGCCTTTACCGGGGTGCCGAGCACGAAGTCAACGGTCGGGGTGTCGGCGGCGGTGATGCCGTCGGAGCCAGAGCCGGCATCGCCGGCCTGTATCTTCCAGCCATCCTTGGTACCGACTCCATGCCATTCGCCAGCCTCATCCTGGTATTCCAGCGTCTGGCTCTTCGGCCAAGACGCACGACCATCGTAGTAGAAGAAGGTCTTCACTTCGGTGATGGTCTGAGCTTCGTCGAAGGTGAACGTGGCGACCGGGTCCACCGTCGAGGCGGTGGAAGCCCAAGTGGACCAACCCTTTGACGTAGTGTCACCATCGATGGCCTTGGAAGCGGAGGCACCCTCCTGGAAGTTCACCGAGAAGTTCGTGCCAGAGGCCGCGGCGATGTTCTTCGCAGCACCCTGAACCGGCGTCACGAATGCCTGAATTTCGGTGGCGTTCATGTAGTCGTTGTTCACGGTGTTCACAATGCGCACCTTCGTGGCATTCACTGTGCCCTTATCGGCCTTGAACGTCACCGTCTGGCCTGCGGCAGGCTTAACATCGCTACCGAATTGCATCCACGTCTCGCCATCAGTGGTGTACTCGGCCTTGGCGGAAGCCGGAGCCTTGTCACCATACGTAATGGTCACGCTGCTAAGCTCACACTCAGAGCCGAAGTCAATCGTGGCGGTCGGGCTGGCGGAATAGTCACCAGCAGAGTTCCACGTCACCCAGGCTTCAGCTGACGTGTCACCATCGGTGAGCTTCTTCCACTGATCGCCCTTGCTGTATTCCGTCTGCTGGTTGGTCACGGTCAGGCTGGAAGCAGTGTCGGCCACATTCTCAGGCGTGGCGGCGGTGACATAGATCGCGCCCTTCAGCGCAATCGTGGTCGCGTCGTCCAGCTGGTAAGTACCGGTCACGGCAATGTTGTCGCCAGCCTTGGCATCGGCGAGCTTGGTATCAAGCCCATCGAAGTTCCACGTAACCTTAGCCGCATCGCCCTCGAATGCAGGCGATGCCTTGACGTGCAGATACACCGGCGCAGCCTCAAGCGCGGCCTTCGCCTCGCTCGCACTGGTGCCGGCCAGCACTGTAGCCGATACCGGATCGGAAACGGTGAGCGCGCCAACGTAGACCGTAGCGGCGACATTGAACTCGTTGCCGTACACATCGGTGGCGGTAGCGGTGGCTTCGTAGGTGCCTTCCTTGGCCACATCGACCTTGGAAGTATCCCAGTTGGCAACCGTGGCCTTGCCTTCGCCCCAGGTGTAGTAGAGCGTGACTTCGGTCGGCAGCGCGGCCTTCTCGTTAACGGCGGTCTGCACGTTCACGGTCTTCTGGCTGGTCGGCGTTACATTGCGTAGAGTCCATGTCTGGTTGGCGGACGGCGAAGTGCCGCTCGGTGACTGCCACAAGCCAACCTTCGTGCCGACTGTGGTACCAGAGTTATCCACATCGAGGTTCGTCTTAGTCGCGGCATTGAGCAGCTGGTAGGTCGAACCATCGGAAGTGTTGAGAATCCACTTGGCAGCCGGGTCGGACTTAGCGGCCTCAACCGTTTCGTTGGAAAGCGCGTTCGTGCCATCCTTGGACACCAGCACCTTGCCTTCGGCGTTAGTAATCACATAAGCCTTCAGGTCAGGGCGCTCGGAGTCGGCGGGCTGCTCGATCTGGGTAAAGGTCCAAGTCTGCTTCTTGGCGTTCTCGGCATCGGAAGCGACGTTGGCCAGGGACAGCGCGGAATCACCAGAAGTGGTATCAGCCACGGCCTTGCCGGACTGCTTACCAACGAGCTGGTAAGTGTCGCCGGTCTCGACGGCAGCATCCTTAGCGTAGCCGGTCACGCCAGTGAGCTGGATGGAGGCGATAGAACGGGCGGGCACAGTGACCGTAGCGGTCTTGGCAGCCTTGTCAATCATCACAGAGCCTTCAGCTTGCTTGACGTTGCTGGTCTTGGCGAAGACTTCCGGAGTGGCGGAATCGACACCCGCGTTCTTGTCTTCGGCAGAGGTTTCGGTGGTCAGGTAGAGCTCACCGTAAGCGTTGTCGGCAATCTCGCCGTACTTCGACAGGTCGATGACGAAGGTCTGGTCAGAGGTGCCGGAGTTGCGGTGGATGACGGTCTGCGTCTTGCCATCGTCGGAGGTGGCAGTCATGTTGTTGTCTTCATCGTTGTTGGCGATGACCTTGTCGCCCGCGTGGATGAAGTGGGTGATGGCCTTGACGCCGTTGTACTTGGCGTTTGCAATAACCGTGCACGGTTCAAGTCCATCGGTGGTACCGCCGTTGTTGTTCACGCGGCGCTCGGAGTAGAGCTTGCCGTCCATGCCAGCCACGGTGCAGTCGAAGTCGATGAGCACGGTGCCCCAGTTGGTGTTCTCACCGGCCGGATTCACATTCGAGCCCATCTGCATGTTGTAGAGGTCCTCGACCACCTGCCAGAAGGTGAAGTCCTTGGACTGCAGGCGGGTGACGTTGGAGCTGATCTTGCTCATCATGCCCAGCGCGTTGTCGAAACCGTACGGGTTGTAGGAGCCAGACTGCCAGGAGCCGTCCACCTCGCTCATCGACAGCTTCTTGCCGTCTGCCTGAGCGATATCGCGCGACTGCATCTGGTTGCTGTCGGAGTAGGCGTGAACGTTGTACTGGCCGATAAGGTCCTTGATCGCCTGCGGGTACTGGTTGTACGACTTGACGAAGTCGGCGGAGTTCGTGGCATCGGTGGCTGCGATGATGGTGTCATCATTGTCCTTGAGCGCCTCAGCGAGTGCGGTAATCGTCTGCTGCTGCTGGGCGTTGCTGACATGCATACCCTCCTGCGGCTTCTTCAGCGCGTTGGAGTATGGGGTGACGGACTTATCTTTGTCGGAGTAGTACTTATCCCAGTAGTTGTTAATGAGCTTGGTGTTGTCATCGCTCTCATCGGTGTACTTCGAAGCCATGTCGCCCGGAGTGCCCCAGTAACTGGTCTCGGACTCGTTGAACGGCTCGACCGTGTCAACGTTTGCGCCAAGGCTTTCGAGGTGCTCGACGTTCTTGGCCATGTACTGAGCGAATTTCTCAGGGTTTGCAAGATTATTGCTACCGGAGTTGCGTCCACCAGTGGCGTAACCGCTGTTGGTCAGGAACCACGGAGCGGAGTTGGCGAAGGCCTCTACGTCGGTGATGTCAGGGTTATCGCCGGTGGCACCGCGCTCAATCCACCAGTCTTGGGCGGCGGACTTGGAGAAGTCATACTGGTTGTCGTCAGTCGGGTCGAATGCCGCAGCCAGCTTGTCTTTGTCGGCCTGCTTGGTGGTTACGCCATTGCCATACGTGCCGGAGCCGGTGGCGTCATCTTTCCACGTGCCAGGCACGGCAGCGCCTTGGCGCATGAATGGGTAGCCGTAGGCAACATCGGAGGCATTGCCGCCGCCCACGTTGTAGCGGGCCATGTTCAGGTCCAGTCCTTCATCACCGAAGATGGACTGGTAGAACTGTTCGCGCAGCTGTTTGCCGTATTCCACAGCCTTAGCCTTGGAAGCGTCATCGCCGAGATTGGTGGTGATGGCCGATTCCTCGCCGAGGCTGCCGGTGGCGTTGGCGAACCAAGCCAGCGAGGTGCCCCAGCCATCGAAACTGTTGGCATACCACGGGTTCGGGGTCACGGTAATGGCATCGTTATCAGCCGCATACGCAGTGCCGGCAACCGCAAACGCCCCTCCTCCCACTAGTGTTGCCGCCGCAACCATTGCAGCAAGCGATTTGCTCAGTACCTTCATTGGTCTCCTTAGTGTTCCTGCTATCCGCCTTATACCGGAGAAATCGGCCTTTGCTTCACTGCGCCGGCCTCTTTGCCTGATACATGACCTACGTCGACTCCTTCTTTCGGCGCAGCCAAAATGTTTACGCAAACATTTTGATATGAGCGATTTTATCACAAAACCGTCACCCAGCAAACAACTTCAGAGACCACAAACGACGCACAAAGTCATGAGCCATTCGAATTGCGCTGGCCCAATCGCTACGAATCATATTTGCCGTAGCCCTTAAGTGAATCCCACTGCATCGAGATATCGCGCCCGCTATCCCTTCCGATAACGCCGACCACGCGTGTTGCCTTCAGCAATCAGCTTTCCTTGCGCAACTAAACCGTTTAGGAATTTGCGGACTGTTCTGTTATCGAGCTCTGTTATCTTGGCGAGTTCAGGTACAGTCACATAGTCAACCTCTGTCAAGCGTCGATTCATCGCCGACAGCATCGCTGCCCGCGAATCAATTTCACCCGATGCGGTTGCATCTGCTTTCTTACCATCCACACGTTCCCCGCCAATGAGCCTCGCACCCTCTTCGGCATCTTTCTCAACTACAGATCTCACGCTAGCAAAACCAGAACCATCCACGGTCTTCAGCGCAGGAACAATAGGAATCGTCGCCTCGAATATGTCACCATCGCGGAACTCAGGCTCTCGCTCAGTATATTGCCGGGACGCTCTTATCAGATTCCGCAGTCCGCTACCCAGCTGCTCGGCTATGCCGGTCTGCACAAACACATTAGCGATAATCGGATTCTTTGGCATTGGCGTGAACTCGCCCAGCTTCATTCGACCTTCAAAGAATGAGCGCGAAGCATTAACCGTCCGGATGGATTCATTATCAATGGTGACACGCGCCACCACCGGACTGGAATACTCCCGATGCATGAGGCTGTTTGCCACCAATTCACGGGCGATCATCGTGCGCGGGCTCACTCGCTTATCGCCCTTTAACACAAAGCGGTCAGGCAGATTCCGCTCAGTAAATTCACGGAGTTGCTCGTACGAATCGAACAAGTTGGCCCGCACCATAAGTCGGTCATCGTATCGGTCAATATTGTCTCGCCGAACCACGGCATCAGTAATATACGCTGGGCAAACCGAGGAAATGACTTCATCCTTGCCCAAGAGCAGCACTGCAGCAAGATTAAAGCCCTCTTCGCCGGTCGTGTAATCACGATCGTATAGCTTGGCGCTGCGGAACAGTTCTTCGTCAGACATAGTTCCCCAAGGGTGCCCAGCTCGCTGAGCGACCGCCAGCTGCCGCATTCGCGCAATCAGCTCAGGACGCAAATCAAACGGAGTCACGTAACGGAAAATTCGCCGTTCGGAATAGTAGTTCTGCTTGCGAATATACATTTGACTAATCTGGATATCGCTTTCGATGTGTGTATCCACATCAGCAATGCGATCAAACACTGCGCCCTTGAACCGCACAACCGAAGAACTCGGAGCTACCCAAATACGAACAATAATCCGTTCGTCGTACTCGATATGTTCCGTTTCCACCATTGGAGCCGGTTCGAACATCTTACGATTAGACACTACGCTGACAACGTTGCGCTCTATCTCACTAACGCGCTTAGAATCGACGCCGAGCACTTGACCGTCATCGTCAACGCCAAGATAAATGCTGCCACCAGAACGATTGGCGAATGAGCATACAGTCTCAAAAGTATCCGTATGAGGCAATTCGCTGCAGCGCTTGAACTCGACCATAGATGATTCACCGGCCTGCAGCACTTGCATAAGTTCATCCTGCGTCATCGCATTCCGCCCTTCATAGCGATAATTCATACATTAGGACATGGCACTTATCGTATTTTAGCATCTAATTAGTACATTAGGACATTGTTTTATGTCCTAATGTACTAATTAGGCGGCTAATTGTACTAATAATTGCACACTGATGTACTAATCCGATGATCGAATGCACTAATTGTCCGCGCAAATGCACTAATCGGATGACCGAATGTATCAATGAGACCTATAGGCAGCCGATTGGCTGACGATCAGCCCAGTCATTGGCTATCGGCCGCTAACCAGTCAGCCGCCAACAGCCAACAGCCACCCAACTAATAGCCGCCAGCCAATCAGCCCGTCCAATCACTCCTTGTGTTCCAGTGCGGCCTTCAAATCGCGGCTACGGTAGCGTTCGCGCAGTATAGAGAATCCACCGAAGCCCACAAGCCACACCAGGCCGGCAATCGCGGAATTGCGCGTATCGTCCGCAAGGAACAACGTCAGGTAGATGAACACGAAGAACACGATTGCCACCGTATTGAGCACCTTCCACGCGGGCATGACGAACCCGTCCGCGATGAAATCGGCGGAACGGCG
>JAIJJM010000649.1 GCA_022728415.1 Collinsella sp.
CGCGGGTGATCTTCTCGAACTCGGCGCGGGTCAGCGTGTAGTTGAGGTGCAGCGGGCCGGACTGGTTCATGGTGATGAACGGCAGGTTGACGGTGGTCTGCTGGGCGGCGGAGAGCTCCTTCTTGGCGTTCTCGGCGGCCTCCTTCAGACGCTGCAGGGCCATGGGGTCCTGACGCAGGTCGACACCGTTCTCCTGCTGGAACTTATCGGCCATCCAGTCGATGACGCGCTGATCCCAGTCGTCGCCGCCCAGGTGGTTGTCGCCCGAGGTGGACAGAACCTCAAACACGCCGTCGGCGAGGTCGAGGATGGAGACATCGAAGGTACCGCCGCCCAGGTCGAAGACCAGGATGCGCTGGTCGGAACCCTGCTTGTCCAGGCCATAGGCAAGGGCAGCAGCGGTCGGCTCGTTGACGATACGCTTGACGTTGAGGCCGGCGATCTTGCCGGCATCCTTGGTAGCCTGACGCTGGGCGTCGTTGAAGTAGGCCGGGACGGTGATGACGGCGTCGGTGACGGTCTCGCCCAGATACTTCTCGGCGTCGGCCTTCATCTTGGCGAGCACCATGGCGCTCACCTGCTCGGCGGTGTAATCCTTGCCCTCGATGTCGACGACGGCACGGCCACCCTGGCCCTCCTTGACCTCATACGGTACGGTCTTAATCTCGGAGGTGCACTCGGAGTACTTGCGGCCCATGAAGCGCTTGATGGAGAACACGGTGTTCTTGGGGTTGGTGACCGCCTGGTTCTTAGCGGCCTTACCCACGACGCGGTCGCCGTCGGCACGGAAGCCCACGACGGACGGGGTGGTGCGGTCGCCCTCGGCGTTCACGATAATGGTCGGAGAACCGCCCTCGAGGACGGCCATAGCGGAGTTAGTAGTACCAAGGTCGATACCAAGAATCTTACTCATTAGAAATTCCCTCTCTCTTGTGCGTTCGCGCCGCCTCGACGGTCTGTCACGCGGCGCTTCGGCTTGTCTTTCAGGATGTAGTGTATCCCCTTATGGGCCGGAATATACAAAATCTAAGTCAATTCATATAAGATTTCTTATCTCTGAGAGTTTAGGTTCTCAAATGCGCAGGTAGATGCACTGTTTGAGTTCTGGGCAGATCTATTGAGATCTATGTAGAGTTGACTGAGGTGCGAGCCTGGGGCGTGTGGAGCAGTCTGGGGCGGCCTTGGTGAAAGCGTGTCCCGTTTTGAGCGGCGATTCCGGGCTGCGGTTTCCGCAAGCACGCTCAATCGTCCTATATTTCAAGTCACCTTTAGCTAACATTTGCGCAGCTCAACGGCCTCACCTGCATGTTTTTTAGTAAGCCGCGGCATACTCGGCGAACGGTATGAAGATGCCGGCCAGAGGGTATTGCAAACGGTCGCTCCCGTGGTATGTTTTTGCCCGAATCAAACCGACGCGCATCGCCTGTAGCGTCGGTCAACAGAGAGGAAACTACCATGGCTCATCCCGTAATTGATGCCGACGAGTGCATCGCTTGTGGCGTTTGCGTCGACTCCTGCCCCGCTGGCGTTCTGGAGCTCCAGGACGTCGCTACCGTCGCTGACGAGGATTCCTGCGTCGCCTGTGGCGCTTGCCAGGACGCTTGCCCCGCTGGCGCGATCACCGAGATCGTCGAGGAGTAACAACTCCCCCACTTGCACACTCAAAAGTACACCGTGTAAACAAAAGGAGGCCTCCGCATCGCCGCGGAGGCCTCCTTTTGTTTACACGGGCAACCACTATAGCAACGCCGCCGGTTAAGCATAGGTCAGCGAAAACGCCCATAAGCGAGCAAGGTGACGTGAAAGAGGAGGGAAGCGTACTT
>JAIJJM010000650.1 GCA_022728415.1 Collinsella sp.
GATGCGAAGGGCGAGCTCGTCGCCGCGCCGGCCGGAAGAAAAACCGTCTCCGCCGAACCCACCGCCGCGCCGGCGGCCGACGCCGTGACGGATCCGGAGACGACCGGATCCGACGTCCAGGAGGCGGACGACGAGCCCGCCCCGCAGGAGCCCGCAGCCGAACCCGACACCTCGGACGACGGACGGCCCGCATGGGCGTCCGGCAACTACTGATGATCGGACGTGATGCGGGATGCGACTGATCATCGCCGAGAAGCATTCGGTCGGCCAGGCCATCGCCCAGGCGGTCGGCGGGCACATGGAAAAGCATGACGGCTATGTGCAGGTCGGCGACGACCTGGTCACCTGGGCGCAGGGCCACCTCGTCGACCTGGCCGCGCCCGACGAATATAAGGACCACGACTGGGACAGGTGGAGCCTCGACACGCTGCCCATCGACCCGACACCCGACTGGCAATGGAAGGTCAGCCGGGACAAGGGCGCAGGCCGCCAGTACAAGGTCGTAGCGGGACTGATGCGCCGCGACGATATCGACATGCTTGTCGACGCGTGCGATCCCGACCGCGAGGGCGAGGCCATCTTCCGCAGGATCGTGGCGCATGTAGGAGTCTCCAAGCCGATGCGACGCCTGTGGGTCGCGAGCCTGGAGGAGGACGCCATCCGCGACGCCCTCGCGTCCATGAAGGACGAGACGGAATACCAGGGACTCGCCGATTCGGCGATGATCCGCGCGAAGGCCGACTGGCTGATCGGCATGAACGCTTCACGCGCCTATTCGCTCGTCTACAATGCGAGGTTCACCGTCGGCCGCGTGCAGACACCCACACTCGCGATGATCGTGGACCGCGACAGGGACATTGCCGGACACGTGGCCCGACCGTACTGGAAGGTCGTCGCCCCGATGGGCGGATGGAATCTGGCCGGCGAACGCCTGGACAAGTGGGAGGACGCCGAAACCCTGCTGCGGATCGTCAACTCGGACGACTTCACCTTCAAGATCCTCAAGGCCGACCGCAAACAGCGGCACGACGCGCCGCCCCGCCTGTACGACCTGACCGGATTGCAGAAGGACATGAGCCGGCTGCACGGCCTGACCGCCGCCCGCACCCTGACCGCCTTGCAATCCCTGTATGAGAAAAAACTGGCGACGTATCCGCGCACCGACTCGCAGTACATCACGCACGACGACCTGGACACGCTGCGCGGCCTCACCGAAGGCGACCGCCTCGCCGCCGGCTTCATCGAACCGTCCGCGAAACCGAAACGGCCGCGACTCGAACTGACCGTGAACGACGCGAAGGTGGCCGGCCACACCGCCATCCTTCCCACCATGCAGGCCGACAAGGCGACGCTCGACGAACTCGGCGACGACGAACGCCTCGTATTGATTCGCGTGGCGCGACGCATGTGGGAGGCCGTGGGCGACGACTACGTGCACGACGTGACGAACGTCGTCGCGAACATCGACCCGCATTGGTGCGAGAAACATCCGGACGAAGGCCAACTTCTGCCCGAGGGCGAATGCCGTTTCACCAGCCGTTCCGACCAGCCCGTCTCCCTCGGCTGGCACGCCATCGAGCATGCCGCCCCGCAGGAGGACCATGGCGAGGAGGACGAGGCCGCGGGCAACATCATCCCCGCGAACCTCACCGACGGGGTCTCCATCGCACTCGTCCCGCAATGCGGCGCGACATTGTCCGAGGGAAAGACGAAACCGCCGAAGCCGTTCACCGAGGCGACGCTGCTCGCCGCGATGGAACACGCCAGCCGCTGGGTGGAGGACAAGGACCTCAAGGCCGCACTGGACGACGACGAAT
>JAIJJM010000651.1 GCA_022728415.1 Collinsella sp.
CGTCCTATGCAACCCGTCCAACCCCTGCGGCAAGGTCTTTACGCGCGAGGAGCTCACTTTTATCGCCGACCTGTGCAAAAAGTACGACGCCTACTGCATCACTGACGAGGTCTACGAGCACATCGTCTATGCGCCCCACGAGCATGTCTATATGGCCACGCTGCCCGGCATGTTCGAGCGCACCATCAGCTGCAGCTCGCTGTCCAAGACCTACTCCATCACCGGTTGGCGCCTGGGCTACACCATCGCCCCGGCCGAGATTACCGAGCGCATCAAGAAGGTCCACGACTTCCTCACCGTGGGTGCCGCCGCTCCCCTGCAGGAAGCCGTCGTGACCGCCCTCAACTTCGACGACAGCTATTACGATGAGGTCCTCGACCTCTACACCGCCAAGCGCGACCTGTTCTGTCAGGGACTCGACAGCATCGGTCTTGAGCATAACGTGCCGCAGGGCGCCTACTACGTTATGATGGACATCTCGGAGTTTGGCTACGACAGCGACCTCGACTTCTGCGAGGATCTCGCTTCCAAGGTTGGCGTGGGCGCCGTGCCGGGCTCAAGCTTCTTCCGCGAGCCCGTCAACCACCTGATCCGTTTCCACTTTGCCAAGCGAGACGAAACGCTCAACGCCGCACTTGAGAACCTCAAATCCCTGCGTGATAAAATCAAGCCGCGGGGATAAGGACAGCCCAACAGCTAAAAGCACCAAAGAAACCTCGCATCCTCCGTTGGACTGCGAGGTTTCTTTTTATAGCGCTTTCTTAATTATTTTAGAACGCGATACTTTAGAGGTAAAGCAGCTCGCCCAAGAGAGGGACGCTATGGCAGAGCAGCAGCTTATCGGAGCGCTCGAGGCCGGCGGCACCAAGATGGTATGCGCCACGGGCTATGCGGACGGCACGGTCCTGAACGCGAGCAGATCGTGACCACAACCCCGCAGGAGACCGTCGAGGCCGTCAACGCATGGTTTGCCGACAAGGGCATCGCCGCCCTGGGCATCGGCCCCTTTGGCAGTAAGTGCGCCAAAGGGGCACCGCACCGTCCAGCAATCCCATCCTACGGGATAACGCCGCCACGCCCCGTAAAAGCCCCCAAACAAAGAAAGGCCGCCTAGGACCAAGCAATGTGTCCTAGGCGGCCTTTTTCGCACATATGAGCGATCGTAGAAGATATCGAATCACAACGCCCGTCACCGCTCCGCAACAGTCGATCATCACGTCGGTGATCATACCGGCGCGACCGGGCACAAAGAGCTGAATCGTCTCATCAATCGAGGGAACCAACAGTAGGAAAACCGCCGTGGGAAGCAGCACATCAAAGGTGCGACGGCCCTCGATATCGAAAGCATGCGTCGCCAGAATGCCAAGCACCATGTACTCGGTAAAATGCGCACACTTGCGAACGACGAAGTTGGTCACCCACTCATACGGAAGTCCCACGCCGTGCAGAAGGCCGCGAACGGCCTCCATAATCGACAGGCTCAATGAACCGGATCCCGTGCCGGGAACCATCGAATTGCCCCAGATGAGCAGCACCATCAGGCAGGTCGCAACCGCCCATTTTCGATCGAATTTAAGCATAAAGAAGTTATGCCTCCGCACGGAGCGGCTCAAAGCTGGCGGTGCCACCCTCGATAACACTCAGATAGGCACGGCCCGTGCGCCTCACCGCTGCAGACTGCAGGCGATCGATCTCCTCCTCGAGAATCTGATTGACGCGCTCGTGACGACGGTTTTCCATGATGCCAGCAGCGATGGCCTCGGCACGCTCGATACCTTCGCGCGAGATGCGGGCGGTATCCTCGGGGAACGCGGCG
>JAIJJM010000652.1 GCA_022728415.1 Collinsella sp.
ATTTTTAATTTAAAAGGATCTAGGTGAAGATCCTTTTTGATAATCTCATGACCAAAATCCCTTAACGTGAGTTTTCGTTCCACTGAGCGTCAGACCCCTGATATGTGACAACGACTTCGGCATTGCCATCCCCTCTGGCGACGGCTTTCAGAACCTCTTTCACCATTCTGCTGTGGTCCAGGTTGTGTGACATGGGAACTCATTCTGGATGGTTACTCTGAAAGCTCATATTCTGCCACACCCCGATTTGCAGCCGCCAGGCTGCCGTGGTTCTAAATCAAATCCTCTCTCTTAAAGAAGCCCGCCCTGTGCGGGTTTTTTGTTTATAGACTTCCAGATCCTACATTGTTATATATGGTTCATAACCCACAAAAAAGTGATGTGTATGAATCCTTTCCCGCAGCAAAACAAAAGCTATCAATTCTATTACGATGAATCTAATAACGTTCGTAAACTATATCTATCCAAACAAATTGATGGTTATAACATTGACCATGATCCAGACAAGCACAACAGCGTAAACTTCGTGTTAGCCGGTGTTGCTCATACTGGTTCCTCATCCAGTGCCGACTTTGATGATTTACGCCAGCGCATACAGCTACAGGCCAACGCCAAAGAGTTTAAGCTGAAACACTTAGCCAAAGGCGACTTCCTGACTATGCTCACGTCTAAGAAGCTCACAGCGTTCTTTGAGTGGCTTCTCTATGGTGATCTATACCTACACTACTTCCACCTGAATATGGAGTATTGGGGATACGTGGACATCATTGATGATTGTATCCTGTTCGGACGTGAGAAGGGCTTCATCCCGGAAATGAGTGATGAACAGTTCTATGGCTACATGTTGGCAAACAAGGATGCTCTACACACCTACGTTAAGGCTAACAAGGTTCCCTTCATCCAGTTCCTCAAGTCCTATGACTTCCCATACATCGAGGGGAGGGAACAGGCTTTCATACAAGGGCTATTAAGTCAGATCTCCGCTCATTGCGTAAACCTCTATACAGCTACCAATAGAGATGAGTTTCAGCTTCGGTTAGCTCATGGCCTCCTGCAGCTCCTGATGGCCTGCTCTGACCAAAACATAGATGATATGACACTCACTATGGATATTAGGGATGAACCGCCTACAGACGACGACAACCGCCTTGTTGATGGTTTTGCTATTTTCTACCAGAACCGGGCGCAAATGTTCGAGGCTTCCAGCCATATCTTTGACATAGAGAAGGTAGTGGAAGCAGATCTTCAAAAGGCAGCAGAAGCCAACCCTAATCTAACGCTTAATTACTCTTTCGCTGATTCAAAGCTAAATCCTCTGGTTCAAGTGAGTGATGTTGTGGCTGGCTTTATGCAGCACTATTTTGATTATCTCAATAGCCATAGCTACGAACAGATTAAACATGACAGAAACAGCCTTAACGAAAGGCAAAGATTAAATATGGAGTTTTTAAGGCTCCTGATAAACAAATCTCATGATAATAACCCAACATTATTACATTGTGTTATGTCAGCTTTAGAGCATGAAAAACATAAAACATTTACTTACCCGGATGAACCATAAATAACTATGAAGGGGCTTAATGCCCCTTTTATTTTGTGTTTACCTATACCGCTTATCTTGTTTTATTATTTAATATCTCAATTTAATTTGATTTTTATTGAATATATGATTAGACAGGCCCCCTGAATCTCCAGACAACCAATATCACTTATTTAAGTGATAGTCTTAATACTAGTTTTTAGACTAGTCATTGGAGAGCAGATGATTGATGTCTTAGGACCGGAGAAACGCAGACGGCGTACTACACAGGAA
>JAIJJM010000653.1 GCA_022728415.1 Collinsella sp.
TGGGAATTCCCAGGGCCTCATTCATGCGGTCGACCCAATCGATAAAGGCCTCGGCCGCCAGGCTGTCCTGCGCGGTAGCCGGCGCAATGCCCGCCATGCGAGCAAGATCGGCAAGCTTGGGGGCGGCGGCGTCACCATAAGCGCGAAGCATGTGCGGCAGGATGATCGCGTTGGCCAAGCCGTGGGGAATCCCGTAACGCCCGCCCAGGCTGTGCGCGATGGCGTGCACATATCCGACATAGGAGCGGGTAAACGCAACGCCCGCCTTATACGCCGCCGAAAGCATATTGCGACGCGCACGCATGTCGTCACCATGTTCATAGGCCTCGAGCAAATTGTCGCGGATGAGCTGGACCGCCTGACGCGCCATCTTGCGCGTGTAGGGCGTGGTGCTTCGCCCGATAAAAGCCTCAACGGCATGCGTCAGGGCGTCCATGCCCGTCTGCCCCGTAATGGAGGCGGGCAGGCCGCGCGTAAACTCGGGGTCGTGGACCGCAAAACGCGGGATGAGCACAAAGTCGTTAATGGGGTACTTGTAGTGCGTCTCGTCATCGGTAATTACCGACGCAAGCGTGACCTCGCTTCCCGTGCCTGCCGTGGTGGGAACGGCGATGAGCAGCGGCAGGAGACGGTGGACGCGCAACAGGCCGCGCATCTTGTTGATGGGCTTGTTTGGCTGCGCAATGCGCGCCCCCACACCCTTGGCGCAGTCCATGGCCGAACCGCCACCAAAGCCGATAATGGCCCGGCAGTCGTTCTCGCGATACAGCGCCGCCGCTTCCTCCACATTCGAGACCGTGGGGTTCGCACGCGTTTCGGAATAGACCGTAACGCCAATCCCCTGAGCCGTAAGCGCGCGCTCGAGTGATGTCGTGAGCCCCAAACGTGCAATACCAGGGTCTGTCACGATAAGGACCTTCTGAATCGAGCGCTTTTGAAGCGCCGCGGGCACATCCTCGGCATGCTCCAAAATGCGCGGCTCGGTATAGGGCAGGATCGGCAATGCAATGCGAAAACCATCTGATATGTTCGGCACCAGGCACGACGGGCTAGATGCATAGAGGAAACTCCTTTATTTGTTGATAGGTCAACATTTGCTCGCCCGATTGCACTCAGCGGCGTCCATATATGACTTGCAAACCGTTAATCAATTAACATCTTCATATGCTTAAAGTATTTTATTAAAAATCATTCCTAATAGGCTTCACTTTCAGTCTCATTTATGGATAATAGAAATCGTTAAGACGCACGTCCGGAGAGGGCCCTTATGGGACCGGGCGAGCGCACCATCGCCATCGATCGAAGGGATCGAATCATGAAATTTGTTTGCCCCGTTTGCGGTTATGTTGAAGAGTACGACGGCGACCAGCTGCCCGAGGATTTTAAGTGCCCCCAGTGCGGCGTTCCCGGTTCCCGCTTCCTGAAGCAGGATGAGGGTGGCTTTACTTGGGCTGCCGAGCACGTTGTGGGCGTTGCCAAGGAGGGCGTGCCCGAGGATATCGTCGCCGACCTGCGCGCCAACTTTGAGGGCGAGTGCTCCGAGGTCGGTATGTACCTGGCCATGGCCCGCGTCGCTCATCGCGAGGGTTATCCCGAGGTTGGCCTTTATTACGAGAAGGCAGCCCATGAGGAGGCCGAGCACGCCGCCAAGTTCGCTGAGCTCCTGGGCGAAGTCGTGACTGACTCCACCAAGAAGAATCTCGAGATGCGCGTTGAGGCCGAGAATGGCGCCACCGCTGGTAAGACCGATCTCGCCAAGCGTGCCAAGGCTGCCAACCTCGATGCCATCCACGACACCGTCCACGAGATGG
>JAIJJM010000654.1 GCA_022728415.1 Collinsella sp.
GACCGTGGTGGTCTTGCCGGCGCCGTTGATGCCGACAAACAGCACGCAGCTCGGCGTATCGGAAAACAGATCGCGCTCAACAGGCACAAAATGGCCCTCGAGCTGCTCGGCCAGGGCGCGGCGAAGCTGCGGGGCGGTCTTGAGGTTCTTCTTGGCGGCGGCGTCACGCAGGTCATCGGAGACCTGAATGGCGACCTCGGCACCCATGTCACCCATGACGAGGGTGTCCTCAAGGTCCTCCCAAAAATCCTCGTCGACCTCACCGCCAAAGTAAAAGACCTCGTTGAGGGCCTCGCGGCTGCGCTCGAGTCCGCGCGAGAGTGCGTCAAAGAATCCCATTATGCATTCACGACCTTTCCGGTTTCGCGATCGAGTTTTTGCGAGACGACGCGACTGACGCCGTCGGCCTGCATCGAGACGCCGTAGAGAACGTCAGCATCCTCCATAGTACGGCGCTGATGCGAAATGACCAAGAGCTGCGTATCGGAACGCAGCACATCGAGGGCGCCGATGAGCTTGGACAGGTTGGCGTCGTCGAGCGCGGCCTCGACCTCGTCCAGCACATAGAACGGCACCGTACGCGTACGGTATACGGCAAAGAGCAGGGCGAGCGCCGTCAGGCTCTTCTCACCACCCGACATGAGCATCATCTTGGTGATGCGCTTGCCGCGCGGCTGCGCCACGACCTCAATGCCCGTCTCGGCCGGATGCTCGGGATCGGTCATCTCAAGGTGAGCCTGACCGCCCGGGAAGAGCATGGCGAAGATCTCGCGGAAATTCGCGTCGACCTTCTCGAAGGTCACCAGGAACGCCTTACGCATCTTGCGGTCGATCGCCACGGTGATCTTGGTGAGCGCCTTGCGCGCACTCTCCAGATCGGCAAGTTGCTCCTCGATGTAATCGGCACGGCGCTTGAGCTGCTCGTACTCCTCCATGGCAACTTGGTTCACAGGGCCCAGGTTGTTGATCTGGCGCACGAGTTGGTTGAGCTCGCGCTCGGCGGCGTCGCGATCGGTGGGCGCCGGCAGCATGAGCGCCTCCTCGAGCACCGTGGTGCCATCGGCGGTAATGGCCTTGATGGCTGCCTCTACCTGCACCTCGAGCTTGCCGCGTGCGACCTTGAACTCGTTTTGCGTCGCTGTGGCGGCATCGACCCGCTCCTTGGCGCGGGCGACCTCGGCCTTGGCGTCCTCGATGGTCTTCTTGAGCGAGGCCGAATCCGCCTCCTCCAGAGAGGCTTGGTCACGCAGACGCGCGGCCCAATCCGACGCGCGCTCCAACAGGGCCGAATAGCGCTCGTGCATGGGATCGACGCGCAGGCGCAACAGCTCGAGCGAGCGCGAGGCCTGGCGTGTTCCGCGGATACGGCGGTCGATACCCTCCAGGCGATGCTCAAGATCGGGCACGCGGCCCGTCAGCGAACGCAGGCGCTCGCTCGTCTGAGCCAGGCGCACCTTAGCGTCGGCGAGCTTACCGGCGGCCTCGGAATCGTCACGGCGAACGCGATCGAGCTCATCGTTAGCTTCGGCAATCTGGAGACCCAAGTCGCTCGCCTGCGCACGGGCCTTGTCACGCGAGCGGGTGAGCTCGTCCACGCGCGGGCGCGCGGCACGAACGGCCTCGGCAGCCTGCTCACGGCGCTTGGAGATACGCACGCGCTCGACCTCGGCGTTGTTGGCGCTTTGCTCCAGGCGGCCGATCTCGGACAGCAGCGAGCGGCGCTCGCCCTCAAGACGGGCGATCTCGCCGGCGGCATCGCCCTCGGCGGCACGCGCCTCCTCGACGGCCGCATTGG
>JAIJJM010000655.1 GCA_022728415.1 Collinsella sp.
TCGGCCTTTCTCGCGAGGTCGGCGCGCATGGTCTCGGAGCGTTTGTCGAGCGTGTATCTGCTGGTCAGCAGCATGGCGACGCCGCCGGGCCGCAGCGCGTCCACCGAGCGTTCGATGAAGTAGTCGTGCAGGGGGAGGCGGGATGTGCCGCCGTCCGTGGTCCGGTAGTCGAGGCTGATGTCGCCCGAGTAGGGCACGTTGCCGATGGCGAGGTCGAACGATCCCTGTTGGATGGTGCAGTCCGCGAGGTCCGCGTTGAGGATCGTGGCGTCCGGGTTCAGCGCGGCGGCGATGCGTGCGCTGATCGGGTCGAGTTCCACGCCCGACACGTGCGCCGCGACGTCGTCGGGGATGCCGGCCATGAAGTTGCCGGTGCCGCATCCGGGTTCCAGTACCTGGATGGGTGTGGGGCCGATGCGGAGCGCGTCCCACATGGCCTTGACCACGGGGCCGGGCGTGTAGTAGGCGGTCAGTGTGGAGGCGCGGGCCTGCGTGTACTCTTCCGGGGTGAGGGCCTGTTCTATCGCGTCGCGGATCGTCCGCCATTCGGGCTTGTCCGAGAACGCGTCCGCGCATCCGCCCCAGCCGGAATATCCGCGTAGTGTGTCCATTTGCTTCGCTGAGGGCCGGCCGCCGTTGTCTCCGCCGAGTTTCTTGAGTGTCTGGATGGCGGCGATGTTCGCTTCGGCGCGTTCGCGTGGCGAACGCGCGCGCTGCGCGTCGAGGGATGCTAGAAGCTCTCCACGACCTCGTGGATCGCCATGCTCATCGACTCCGACTGGGCCTCGTTCATCCCGTTGAGCCGGTCCAGGTCGGTCAGCTGTGGTGCCGCCTTCAGGCAGTCCGTCCGGTTGAGCAGGTGCCTGGACTCCATTAGCTGGTCCATGATCTGCGCCTGGCGTTCCCTCGTGCGCGTCTCGATGTCCCGCAGATGCTCCTCGAGCACGTTGGCCATCATCATCTCCCTGAACCGCTGGGGATGGTGCTCCTTGAGCCAGATGAGACGCATCCGCTGGATGCCGTGGACGCTGTTCGTCGTGAACACCTTGTACGGCAGTGCGTCCTCGGAATACAGGTTCGGCAGCGTCTCCTTCAGGCGTTCCAGCTTCCTGCTGTTCTCCTCGTAGCGCGCCTTGAGCTGCGGGTCGGTCCATGTCATCTCGTCCATCGTCGTTCCTTTCTTCAGTGTTGTTTTCCGTGCCGGAGGATTGTGTGAAACGTTTTACCACAGGTTGCGGCATGGTCTCGCCGGGCGTGGCGGCGCCGACGCCGAGCTTGTTCTCGGCGGCGATCCGCGCGTCCCGCCGGCCGAGTCCGCGGAGCCGGTTCTCCCGGTATTCGGCCGCCACGGCGGCTATCGTCTCGTCGTCCGCGCCGCGCGCGCGGAGCCGTTGCACCGCGACATGGCCCACCGTTATCTCGTATCCGCGCACCTGTTCAGCTATCCTGTCGGCCTGCCTTTGCTCCTCCTCGAGAAGGCTGAACAGGTCGATCTGCTCGTATTCGGCCGATGCTGTCCGCTTTGCGTATAGGCGTTTTCTCGTCATGGTTTGCTCCTTTCTTATAGTGTTTTCCGTTGGCCGTGGTTCCGGTCGATGCCGGGTGCCGGCGTGGCTGTGTTGAGTCCGTCGAGGTTCTCCCTGAGCCTGGTATGGAACCGGTCGAGCGTTGACTTCAGGTCCGTGTGCCGTCGTTCCGGATCGTCGCGGCGCGTCGTCTCCGGCGGTTCGGCTTTCGCTCCCGGGTCGGCGGCCGGCGAGCCGGCTTCGTCGTGGTCCCGTCCCTGTTCCGTC
>JAIJJM010000656.1 GCA_022728415.1 Collinsella sp.
GGGGAATATCTCCCCGGCAGCCTTCAGGGAAAAATATCATCAGATGGCTGCTTAAAAAAAGAACAAATGGTAGTGTCCGCTATTGCCAGTACACCTCAATGGGAAATGTTGAATGTACAGAAGCACAACGGGAGTGGTTGTTGTTGCGCAGGAATTATTGCCTGGCGCAGATATCGTCCCCGCCGCTACCTGAAAAGCTGGATATCAGCGAAGTGGCGAAAGCTGCAGATGCCACGCTGAGGAGAATGGGGATTGCCAGTCCGTCCGGGGAGGTATTCAGAAAAGGTACACCGGTCTGTTGATATTCATGTAACAGGTATTTATGATGAAGAAAGGAATGGCAAACAGTATATCAATGACATGGCAACTTTTATGCGATGATCATGGTTTTACCCGGGAGCACTACAATCAGCTGAAGAAGTTCAGCCCGGAGGCATTACGTGAAATTATTGCTGAAATAGCCTGCTGCCATCCGTCAACCAGTATATTGCTCAGGAATAAGTGGTTGACACCGCCGGAGGATATTCCGGAGCAGGTTACCCGTGAATACGAACGAAGAATACAGAACTGTCCATCTTTCAGGAGCGAGAAGGAAGCGGAATCCTGGCTAAATGAACTGTTTTTTGCTGTGATTGCGCCGCTATACCGGGTTGTCCCCGGACAATCAGAACAGGTTGAATCCTTTGTTCTGCAGCTTATTGCTGAGCAGGAGCGGGTTTGGGAGCTTATTTTAACCAATGATGGTTATTCATGGCATTGCGCACTTTATGATATATTATTTCATCTGGTTTTACGAAATATGGAAGGCCAGCCTGAACATCAGAGACAGCGAATAACAAAAATACTTAATGAGTCCAATACAAGACGGGTTGCAGAAGAGATTAAATTCCGGATTCAATATCTTCAGGATGAAGAACAAAAGAGAGTTTTAAGTGAACTGGTAAATGTCCTGACTTCAAAAAGATAAAACATGCCGGAGTAATTTTTTCTATATGTTAATAAAACAGGTGCGTATTACCATAAAGGAGATCGGTGAGTAACCGTTATTGGATGATCTCCTTCCATAAAAATACGCGCAATCTAACGGTTCGCTCTGTGCCAAAAAAAGACATTGCTCACAATATCGAGTTAATCATTCGGCCGTTGAACATTCCCATTGAAAAATTTCTCAGTATAGAATATACCAATGTTGAGGGCATTCCTCTTACATCTCGAAGGATAACTATCATGGGTCTTAAACTAGGTCCAAAACCCATTGCTAAGTCGACAGGAAAACCGGATCAACGCCGACGCGATAATAAAGATACTCCTGGCAATACCTCGGGACTAAAGCCAAGTAAGTCCACAGGTAAGTAAAAAAATAAGGATATAAATAAGCTGTGTGATTCATAGACATCGTTTTAATTTTCTCAGTTCAAGTTCAAGCTTGTAATTCTGTTCCTGTATATGCTCTTCATTGGGCTGATAGTTTGCATGAACGGCATCAGAGTATGGTGTTTTCTCAGCAAGTTCAAAGTAGCGTTCCATCGGAGTTTTACCGTTGTGAGCGCTATGAGGACGTTCCCAGTTATAGTAATCTGCCATTCTGCCAGCAGTTCCTTCAGGTCATCAGCAGAAAGATCTACGGTAGCGTAAAATTCAGCTTTGTCTGTCTTTTGGGAACGTTCAACCTTTCCGTTAAGATGAGGCGACGCTGGCTTATTTGGACGAAACTTGATGCCGTATTCTTTTAATCTTTCCTGCACTTTAACGGCAAAAAATTCTCTTCCCCGGTCTGTCTGAAAGCGCTGTAT
>JAIJJM010000657.1 GCA_022728415.1 Collinsella sp.
CCACAAAAAAGCCCGCCTGAACCGGCGGGCTGTCATAACACTGTGTTACCTGGCTAATCAGAATTTATAACCGACACCCACGATGAAACCGTCAGTGCGCCAGTCGCCACTGCCGGAGCCTTCATAAGCAATATCAATGGCCACGGATTCGGTCGGGTTAAACTGCACGCCAGCTCCCCACGCCAGAGACGTGTTGCTGTGGCGACCGTCATCACTTCCGGTCAGCACGTCGTGCGTTTTCCCCTTGTTGTCAGTTACGCGGAGATAATCCCCGGAGAAAGTCGACACACGGCTGTAAGCCATACCCGCCATCGCATACGCGCTGAACCATTCATTCACGCGCACAGACGGCCCCACCATCACGCTGAACCAGCGGTTACGCACGGAATCTTCATGCCAGCGGGTATCGCTGTAACGGGTAAGCTGGCGATTCTTGTCTCCTGCATAGCTGAATGACGTCACCAGCCCCAGTGTGTCCGTAAACTCATAACGGTATTTCACGTTAATCCCGTTAAGATCATCGCTGCCGGGAACGTTCGTCGAGGCATGAAGATACCCCGCGCTCAGCGTGGACTGATGTTCAGATGCCCATGCAGGCGCACCGGATACGGCCAGACAAATGGCTGCGGACAAAATGGCGGCATAAAGTTTACGCATAATTACCTCTCGCTTTTCTGCAATAAAAAAGGCACCATTTCTGGTGCCCTTATATGGGTTATAACAATTTCAACGAATACTGATGCCGGAAGCGGCTTTTTTGGTCACAATCACCGTACAGTCGGTGATATTGCCTGCCCCCTGATTGCCTTTCTGGAAAATCTTAAACTCCAGAGTGACGCTACCACCACCACTAGGCATATCAATAACTGCACTGTAACTACCGGGAATGGCCCCTTTAGTTTCTCTGGATGCGATTAATACGCCGTTTTTGCGAACTTCAAAACCATAACCCGTGTATCGCGTGCCTCCTGGGTTATTTCCGCTCCCCGGATCGTCATACGCTATACCGTTAAAAATAATGGGCGGAATAATAATCTGGCGGTCAAAGTTATGATCATCGCTGATGGTGACTGTAACCGTACCGTTTGGTGTTTCCGTGTTACCCCACGTACCGACTTTTTTCGGGAAGGCTTTTGATACAGCTTTAACGAAATCCCCTCTGACCTGGGTCGCCTCCAGCATGCCCTTAATCGTACAGTTTTCATTTACCGTGACATTGTTGAGCGTTCCTGAGTTCGCATTCACACTACCACTGATATCCGCATTTTTAGCGGTCAGCTTTCCGTCTGATGTCAGGGAAAATACCGGAGGACTGCCACCGCTGGTAATGGTGGGGGCTGTCAGGCGCTTCAGGAACACGTCGTTCATGAATATCTGGTTGCCCTGCGCCACAAACATCGGCGTTTCATTCCCGTTTGCCGGGTCAATAAACGCGATACGGTTAGCGGCAACCAGGAACTGGCTCAGTTTGCCTTCCTCCGTATCCTCCATGCTGAGGCCAAGCCCCGCGACATAATGTTTGCCGTCTTTGGTCTGCTCAATTTTGACGCCCCACATGGCATTCCATTTATCGTTGGCGTCCTTCCACTCTTTCGAAAACTCCTCCAGTTTGCTGGCGTTATCTTCCGTCAGCTCAAAGTTTTCCAGCAGTTCCTTGCCGAGATGCGTTTTATTGATCAACCCTTTATAAAAATTCAGATAACCTTCCGCATCATCGCTCGCCCGACCAACGGCCTCCACAAATGCCGATTTACCAACGGTGTTCACGCTGCGGATATAAAAGTAATAATCAT
>JAIJJM010000658.1 GCA_022728415.1 Collinsella sp.
GTTTCACCGGCGAGCGCCCTTGCAAGATCCAGCTGGCGTTTCATGCTCTCACGGCCGTCTGCAGGGGTCGAGTACTGAATACGGGCCGTTCCGAACGGCTCGTAAATCTGTTCGTCCTTCTCCTGCAGTGTGGCTTCCTTGATGATTCGCGTGGCGGCGGTGTAATCGTCGCCGGATGCCGCCTGACGTGCCTTGGCCACAATTTCCGGCGTCACCGGCGAGGTTTCCGCGTGTGGATATCCAGACCAAAGGGTGTCATCGTTGAGATACAGCACGTCGGTTTCCGGTTCGGAACACAGGACCGCTCCCATGCGTCCGTTGCCGAGCGGGATGCCTTCTTCCCAGCACGAAGAGATTCCATCGAATGTGAGTTTCATGGTGATATACCCGCCTTATATCCGCACCGCAGCCGCACGGCTGATCATTGGCGTGAGCCTTGAATCATCCACATGAAGGGTAACCGAAGATACTTCGACATCGTCGAAACGGAGTATCCTGCGGTATCCCACTGTGCCGGACTGTCCGAGTACACACTCAGTGCCGTCAGATAGCACGCCAGTGACGCGCATATGTTCGATGCGCTGCCCACACTCTATGGCCTCTTCGACCACAACGGCATTGATCGTCGTCAGTTGCGGGAAAGTGAGCGTGACAGCAGGGGCCACGTCATCGGTGCTAGGAGACCAATACGTGTCTTGATTCCCATCAATAAGTCGCATTGCAGCTTCGTTCGCGCTACTGGTCTTGACTTCGCAACAAGCCGAAGCCAATGCTTTGCGGAATTCATTGATACGGCTTCCCAACCCCTTGAGTGACTCCACATCCGGTTCTGCGAACAGTCCTTCTGGGGAAGGAGGAATATTGAGCAGAAGCGACGAATTGCCGCCGACTGCGGAAAGCCAGAGGTCAAAAAGCTGATCTGCGTTCATGACCTTGTCGTCTTCATACTTGTGGTAGAACCATCCAGGGCGAATGGAGGTATCGACCTCAGCCGGATACCAACAGACGTCATCCCCGTATCCGGAAACCGCCTCACGGCTTCCAAGGTCGTCATCTTGAGAGCGAACCGTAGAGGCAAAGGACGCATCGTCCTCCTGCTGTGAATTTTCCATAGTCAGCTCCGCCGAGCGCAGTCGTCGGGGCACGACGCTCCATTCGTTGTCACGCACATGTCCGGCTTCATTTCCAGCCCAACGAACGTCGGGACCGCATACGGATATCACCGCATTGGGTTGAAGCGAACGAATGACGTTGTAGTAACGATCCCAGTCGTAATACTGAGTCTTGCCGTTCTTGCCCTCACCATTGGCACCATCCAGCCATACAGAGAAAATCGGTCCGTACTGGGTGAGCAACTCAGTCAATTGTCCAACGTAGAAATCGTCATATGCCTTGCCTTTGCCATAGGAATCTTCGGTTCGATCCCACGGAGACAGGTATACGCCGAACTTCAGTCCATGACGTCTGGCGGCCTCACTGACCTCACGAACGAGATCCCCTTTTCCGTCCCTCCACGGCGAGGCGGCAACGGTATGCTGCGTGTAACGCGATGGCCACAGGCAGAATCCATCATGATGCTTGCATGTCAAGATGACACCAGTCATTCCACCAGCCACCAGCGCATCCATCCACTGTTCCACATCCACTTTCTGTGGATCGAACAGCGCCGGATCCTCATGCCCAAGACCCCATTCCCTGTCTGTCATGGTATTCATGCCGAAGTGTATGAAGGCATACATTTCCATGCGCTGCCAGGCAAGCTGGCGCGACGATGGGCGCACGTT
>JAIJJM010000023.1 GCA_022728415.1 Collinsella sp.
TCTGCCCAAACGCAGCGAGATCCGGATGGACATGGCCGGGGAACTGCGGGAGATCGTCGACGAGGCCGACAACCGTCCCATGCGCGTGCTGGACTACCGGACGCCCGCCGAGGCATTCGCCGACGAACTGCTAGAATTGCAGGACCAACAGGGGTGTTGCACCTCTAAATAGACATCGGGGGCCTCGGACGCATAGACCTCGCGTGATAAGCTGCGATAGTCCTAGACAAAGGGACATTGCATCGCAGTCGCCCGCCACCGTTCACGGTCGGCGGGCGACTGTCGTTTAAGGTCACTCTTTGTGACCCATCTGCTCGACGGCATCGAGATATGCGCGGATCGCCTCATGCGTGCCGTATTCGCGAAGCAGACATTCGTATGCGTTGTTATGCCTATCGTCGCCATCGGAAAGCCGGGACCTGGCCATGAGCTGGTTGAGGATCTCCTGCAACAGTTCCTTCAGAAAGGCGTCGATTTCGTCGTCTTGTCCTGTCTCCGAGAGCATCCAGCGCAGCCGGTCCACGTAGCGCGCGTCCTCGGCAAGCTTGCCCCGGGCGATGTAGATGGCATAGAGCCGTGCCAGCTTCTCGAAGTCATGGGATTTCTCGTACATGGCCTCCAGCAGAGTGAACTATCCGTGGGGCAGGTCCGCGGTCAGGTCCGGCGCCTTGGGGTCGGGCCAATGGTCCGTGTCCATGCCGATTTCCTCTTCGACGGAGGGAATGCAGTTGCCGAGTATTTCTCCGAAATGCGTGCCGTCCAGCCAACGCTGGTACCTGTACTCTTCATCCAAGCCGATGAGGTGCTCCAATCCGAGTGCTGTCTCCCGCGCGGCATCCTCGCCATACACCCACGCGCCCAATCGCCTGGCGCCACAACGGTCGACCATTTCCGACACCTCGCACGGGATGACGATTTTGCCATTGAGCTTCGATGAATACCGGTTGCGGTAGAACAGGCGGAAGCACACGGCGCACGCATGCACGCAACGCGGTGCCTCGCCCTGTGCACACGTGCAACCGATGCCGGTGATCGTCCGTTCCTGCATCCTGACGGCCACGGATGCGACCAGATTGTCGCCATCGACCACGTCCGCATGACACGTGTTGCCCATCTCATGCCAGTTGCGTAGGCCGCCGCGCTCGTACAAGCCCCTGCCTTGGCGGAGCAGCCGAGTCTGGGCCGCCACACGTTCCTGGATCTCCGGCTCCGGGCCGTCGAACTGGAACAGCAGGCTGAACTCATTCACCTTCGTGACTGGAACTGCAAATGGCTTCTCGCCATTATCCCGACCTGGATGCCACATGACCATGCGTTCTATCATCCCCTAAGAAGCCAAAGGGCTCGCCTATGGCGGCTCTTTCCATGCAGCAGTCCGAATGGCGGATAAGTTGTTCGCACGAATCATGATCCCATCTACAGGACTGAGAACATAAGAAAGCTTCCTTTCGTTAGGTACCGGAAGGAAGCTAAACATCAGAGGGGCATACTCTGTATTGCACAGGAAACGGTTGTGGCACCGCCCTTGGGCAGTGCCACAACCATCATTCGGGATTCGCGAAGTCACATCATGCCGGGAACACAATCTGCGAGTTGACGCAGGTGATGACCATGGCCAGGATTGCGTTGACGATGCCGCCGAGATACGGGTTGCGGGTCTTCGCGTAGATGCCTCGCGCCGTCAGCGGAGTGACGAACAAAAGGAAGATCGTCAGGAACAGGTTGTCGACGATGCGCGTGTAAGCGGCGCCGAACATGTCGTTGACACCCGTGACCATGAACCACGTCCAGCCGGCGCCGGACACCAGTGCAGGCACGGCGGCGGTCACGGCGGCGAGGACCAGGATGTTGACGATCTTGTTCCGGCCGTACGACGTGTTGTAGTTCATGCAGTTCACGAAGATCGACGAGATCACATAGCCGATCAGGAAGATCGGCAGGACCTTGAGCATCTCGATGATCTTGTAGGCCGGGAACGGGACGATGCACCAGTACAGGAACGCAAAGTTCGTCTTGAAGAAGTACTGCGCGCCCCACACCAGCAGCAGGGTTCCGCCGGTGACAGTCAACGCCAGCACGATCGTCTTGAACAGGTCGAAGACCGTGGTCTTGATGTCGATCTCATCAAGATCCATGCCGTTCTTCTTGGCGAAGCAGTGATACCAGACGAACGTCACCAGACCGGTGAACACGGACGAAATGGCAAGCATCGCGGCGGAGAACAACGGCTGTCCCTGACGGAAGAACGAGCCGATGTGCGTGTCGACGCCCAGATAGTAGAGCGACAGAGTGCTGACGGTCGCGAACAGAGTCGTGACGATGAGGCAGCCCCAAGCCCAGCGTTTGCTGCCCGGATGGGCTGCGGCGACTCGCATGACGGCTTCGCCGCGGGACGTGCCGCGGAACAACGGCATGCGGGAGAGCCACAGGGCAAAGAACACGACGAACAGGAACATGCCGAGGAAGCCGATCGTGCTTCCGATCATGCGCAGCGGGTAGATGCGGTTGGTGCTCTTGAGCGTGGTGTCCACGTTGAGCGCGCGGGTCATGAACTCGACTGCGTTCGTGGTGGACCTGGGCTGGAACAGCTGCGAAGTGTGGAAGCCATTCTCCATGTAGATGACGCGGGCCGCTTCCTTGCCGTCGATGGTCTTCGTATACCATTTGCCGCTCACACCGTCCGGCGTGGAGGCATCGGGCGTGATGCCGAAGTTGAGGAACGACTTGGCGTTGTTGTGCTTGAGATAATCGGGGTTAGGCAGCATCTTGCCGGTCGTCTTGTCGGTTTCCTTGAAGGAATACTGGTCGAACTTGCCGGCGATGATGCCGACGTCACGGTTCCCGTAATAGTTGAAGTATTCGCCATTGTTCTTGGACGCGGCCTGCGCGGACGTGGTCTTGCCGGGCACATAGCCGAACGCCTGGGTTTCGTTGTCCTTGTAGACGGCGTCACGACTGACGTACAGGATTGCCTTGATCAACGGAGTCTTGGCCTCGTTGTCAAGGAGGATGGTCTCATGGATGGTGTTACCGCCGCGGGATTGGCCGGACACGCCGATCTTGTCCTTGTCGACGAACGGAAGCGTGGTCGCATACTTGACGGTGTCGTACAGGCCGCGCCCGTTGACAAGCCAGTCGGTGTTGTTGAGGATCTCCGAGTCACCCATGCCGTACAGGTCGAAGGACAGGACGACGAAACCACGCCGCGCCCATTCGATCTGATAGTTGTCCCACTTTTCCTTCATGCCGTTGCCGCCATGCGAGAACACGATGGTGGGTGCGGGTGTCTTGTCGGTGGCGGTGTCGGGCTTGAGCATGTTGATGCCCAGACGGTGACCGGAGGATGATTCGATGATCAGGTTTTCCTTGTCGACTTTGCCGAAGTCGGTTTGTGCGAGGTTCGCCAGGCAGCTGCCGATGATGCACAGGGCCACGGCGAGTATGGTCGCCGCCCCGTACACGTGGGTTTTGATGTAATGCCAGGTTCTGGACATTTCTCTCCTCTTTCCTTGTCATGCGCGTTGCGCGTGTTCGGAATTCCGCCCTCCCATGGGCGTCGCCGTTCCGCTTCGAACCGGCGTACTCATGATGTTAACCGCGTTAATACTGGCTTTCCGGCGGCATGCTGCACAAATGTGCACGTCCAAAACGTTTCACCTCAATGTCCGTCTGCATCCAACGGGCGGGTTCATGCGGATTGCCGTCGGAAGCACAGGAACACGATTCGCGCTAACATGCACATATGTCCAAGGACCTGACGACCTCACTCGCATCGACGCAGACGCGACAGCACATCGAAACGCTCATCAAAGTGGCGCAACTCTACTACGAGGACGGGCTCAACCAGGCACAGATAGCCAGACAAGTAGGATTCTCCCGATCCTCCGTATCACGCATGCTCACCGAAGCACGGGAGGAAGGCGTGGTCCACATCTCCATAGGCCACCCCTTGCAACGACTCGTATCCATGGAAAACGCACTGAAGAAGAAATACGGGCTGAAATGCGTGCGCGTCTCCGCCTCATACGGCGACGACATCGACTCGATGCTGGTCCCCCAATGCGGCGCCGCCCTGCTCATGGAGAATCTGAAACCCGATTCCCTGATCCTCACCTCCACCGGCACACCCATGGCATCGACCGTACGCGCCCTGCCGGTGCTCGACTACCCGCATGCCCATGTCACCCAAATGCTCGGCTCCCTGTCCCCCAACAATCCCCTGACCGACTCACAGGACATCTGCCGCATGCTCGCCGAGAAACTCGGATGCCCATACTCCACTCTTCCCGTTCCCATGGTCGTCAGAACCGCACAAATGGCAGAAGCATTGCGGGGAGAGGACATGATCGCCAGCACCCTCGCCCTGGGCAACCGTGCCGACATGGCCATCGTCGGCGTAGGCGCCATCCGAGAAGGCCATTCCGGTCGCATTTTCAACTCGTTCGAAGACGCGGCCATCGCGCGTCAGATGGAACGCGACGGCGTGGTGGGGCACATCTGCGGGCATCACATCGACGCTCAGGGGCGACATGTGCGCACTTCGTTGTGTGACCGGACCATCAGCGTGGATTTCGACCGTTTCCGTGAAATCCCTTTGGTGATCGGCATCGTATGGGAGCTATGGCGCGCGAAGGCTTTGCATGCCTGTCTTGTCGGTCATCTGATGAGCGGGCTGGCGACGAACTGTGGCATGGCCGAGCTACTGCTCGACATGCCCTGAACGACATAGGTGCAGAGCGGCGATCAACGCCGCCGACGCAACCAGATACCACGCCACGTTCCCTGCCAAGGACAATGAGTAGGAACCGGTGGCATCGAACATCAGCCCATGCACCGTCGTGGCAATCGCCACCGTCGCCTGTCCCGTCGCCGTGATCACGGACAACGGCCGCGCATAATCACCTTCCCCCGCCACCTGCCGTATCGTCCAAGGCAACGCGGTGAGCATAATCGCCTGTCCTACGCCTGCGCACAGGCTTGCGCCCATGGCTATCGACGCCGACGTGGCAAGCCATATTCCGATCCAGCCGATCCACCCGATTACGGAATACAGGCCCATGACTAGCGACGGGCGCCGTCCGTCCAACAAAAGACCGAGCGTGCTCTTGCCGACGGCCGAGCCGATCATGCGTGCAGACACCACCATCGACGCCTGTCCCAAGGTAAGGCCGACGGCAAGCTCATGGGCTGGGACATGCTGGTTGATGCCGGACGCGATCTGCAGCAACACCATGGAGAGAAGCAGTAACCCGAACGCCAGATGACGCCGATATTTCTTCTGACTGTCAGACAAAGATGCATCAGGAATGTTGGTTTGGCTCTTCTGCACATCGGGAGCATTGCGTGGCGATGGTCGTTCCATGACCGTCGCCGCGAAAGGCAGCAACAACAACAGGACCGTGACACCGGTGGCGGCGTATGCCGTGCGCCACCCATAGGCGGTGATCATATGCGACACCAACGGGTTGAACACCGCCCCACCCAACCCGGACAAGCATCCGGCGATGCCCATCACCGTGCCGAACCGTGTCGGAAACCACATGGACAGCAACACGGGTGGCGCCAACGTCACCGGAACCACATAGGAAGCACCCATGACGGCGAAAGCCGCGTCGAACTGCCAGGCACTGTCGAACCATGCGCAGGCGAGGAACGCCGTCGTACACACGATGACGCAAACGGACAACGCCACCCTCAGATTCAAACGGGAGAACACGCGTCCGAACAGCAGCATCGCCAACGCGCTCACAATCAATCGCACCGACACCGGGAACGCCGCTGCCGTACGGCTGATGCCCAGGTCCTGGCCGAGTGCGTCGAAGTACAGTCCCGCCGTATTGACAATCAGACCGGAACCGACGAACGACATGACGCAACAGCCGGCGAACACCAACCAACGTCGAGAACCCTGCGAATATACAGACAGCATCCCTCAACAATAGCGGCGGAAGAACCGGATGATGCCATTGAGGACATCCAACGCTTCCGTGTTGTCGGGCAAGCCTGTCTCCTTGACACTGAAATCATGGTCCAACGGATGCGACAAACCCCTGGGCAGGACCCGCACCTCGTAGTCATGATGACGGTATTGGAGGATACGCGCGAACTCCAGCGTATTGTCCGCGAGATAATCCTCGGCGCTGGAGACCATGAGAATGGGAGGAAGGTTCCCGTCGACGACGAGACGATCCATGTCCAGGTATGGGGTGATGGCGATGCGATCCTTGGGCGTGGGGAAGAAGCCGCTGCCGTAATAGGCCATGGCTGTGCCATGGGCGCCGCCTTCGAAACGGTACATGCCGCTCACTCCTGCAATGCCGCGTATGCACAGGCCACTGGTTCCGGGCGAGACGCACAGTTGCGCGGCGACGATCGGAGAATGGAGAACAGCACACAGATAAAGGTCAAGCAACGTGGCCGCGGAATCCCCGGTAATGAATACTCGCGTCGTGTCGAACCCGTGTTCCTCGCAATGCTTGGCAATCCAGTCCAATGCGCGGACCGCATCCGCAAGCTGATCACGGAACGATACCTGGGGTACGAGCCGATAGTTGGCGTTGACGACCGCGAACCCATGCTTGGCGAACAGCATGTCACGACAGGTGGTGTTCCGTTTGTCCCCGTGATACAGACCGCCGCCATGGAAATCCACGATGACCGGCAACGGTTTCTTCGTCGAAATGTCAGCGGGACGATGGACGTCCAGCTTGTGCAGAACGTCATGTGATGGGTCAGACTCACCGACATAAGGGATGTCCATAACGGAAGCCACGCCCTCAGGCTTATGTTCAAGCCGGAGACGTTCCGCATCCCCGCCATGCCGGAATGCCGTATTCGCTTCGAACAGACGAAGCGTTTCCTCATCAATCATCATCATCTCCCATCTCCGGCCGCATTGCCGCGGATTCATCGTCAATTCCAATGTACGGCGTATTCGGGCCAACAAAGGACGATGCTCCGCACAAATGTGCACGACTAGGCCAGATGCGAAAAGGGTTCCTCCCGACAATCGGAAGGACCCCTTTTCGCATGGCAACTAGGCTCAGACCTTGCTCCGACGGCGCGAAAGCAACCCGACAGCCAGACCAGCCAACAATCCCGCAACACAAGTCAGGATGTTAGGCAAGCCGGTCTGCATATGACCGGTCGCCGGCGTCTGCACCACACAGGCTTGTTTGACGGTGATCGGGATCGATACTGTACGTTAGATGGTTTGGATCCGGTATGCGATAAGGGATTGTCGGAGGCGCTGGAAGAGATTAACCGTAAGTTTGGCGCGATGCATGCGGGTATCGGCTGGGGTGACATTCGCGGTGACGGTCGTACGAACGAGGAGACCGGTGGTGAGTGGCGGACTCGGCTTAATAGGTTGTCGTCGTGTGCCACGACCAGATGGGATGAGATCGCTATCGCACATGCCTGCTAGCAGGTTCATGTCTACTTAGTGGCTCCGTGCATTGTTTCCTCGTGGTTACCGGTTTCGGCAGGATCGTAATAACTTGTGCGATGTTCTGTAAGTCGCCGTAACATGTGCCCCCTTATGGTTAAAGCTATAAGTAAACAAAGTTTTCCTCGTTTTCCTTCTAAACCAAAACGTGGGCCGGAATTGGTTCCGTCCTGCGTTTCAGGGTGGGATCACAGCAGATCACAAGGGAAGGAAACGTTATGGCTCATCACGATCTCATCATTAAGAACGCGGACATCTGCACGATGGACGCGAACATGACCCGCATCCAACACGGGTATGTCGTCGTCGACGGAGAAACCATCACCTCTGTGAACGAAGGTTCCGTGCCCGCAGGAGTGGAGGCGGATACTGTCATTGACGCCGAGGGTCAGGTGCTGTTCCCTGGGTTCATCGACACTCATACTCATATCTTTCAGTCATTCCTCAAGGGTCTGGGAGCGGACCATCGTCTTATCGAATGGCTGAACCGTTCCGCCCTACCGTACGGCAAGTACATGACTCCATACCAGCATCGTCTCGCCGCGCAACTGACCTGCATGGAAGCCATTAAAAGCGGTTGCACGACGCTCTGCGAGTTCTTCTACACTGACCAGGATCCTGAGCTGGCCGACGGGTGCATCGCCGGCATGGAAGACACAGGGATCCGCAGCGTGTTCATCCGCACCTTCCAGGACTGCGGCGAAGACTACGGCATGCCCGCATGCTTCATCCAACCGGCAGACAAAGCCATGGAAGAAGTCAGCCGCCTACGCCACGATTACGCGGACCGTAGCGACATGCTCTCCATCTGGACCGGTCCAGACGTGACATGGTCCACCACCAAAGAGGGATACCGTACCATGTTGGACTACTGCAAGTCCGAGAACGTGCGCTACGCGATGCACATCGACGAAACCGAAGTCGATGACGACATGTGCCAGAAGCATTACGGGCAAGACATCGTACCAATGCTGGACGACATGGGCTTCCTCACGGATCATATGCTCGGCGTGCACTGCGTGAACCTCACCCCTGACGAGATCAAACGGTTCGCCGATAACGGTGTCTCCATCAGCTACAATCCGGTCTCCAACATGTACCTGGGGTCTGGTGCGGCGCCGATCCGCGAAGCATTGGATGCGGGAGTGAACGTGTCGATCGGCACCGATGGCGCGGCCTCCAATAACACCACCAACTATTTGGAGAGCATCAAGTTCGCGGCGCTCGTGCAGAAAGGGTTCACGCGTGACGCCGCCCGCATCACCGCCCCGCAAACCATCCGCATGGCCAACGGCTCGTTCGGCTACACGGCGTTCGCCGCCGACGTGTACGCCCGTCGGATCGTGGGATGGGCGTGCGCCACGACCATGAACACGCAGGAGCTGCCGTTGCAGGCGTTGGAGCAGGCGGTCTCATGGGCCGCGTCCCATGGCGGCACGGATGGTCTTATCCACCACAGCGACCATGGCACGCAGTACACCGGCACGGTGTACACCACCAGGGTTATGGAATATGGGATGCTGCCGTCGACCGGCACCGTCGGCGACTCGTACGACAACGCCATGGCCGAAAGCGCCGACGGCGCGTACAAGACCGAGCTGGTATGGCGGCGCAAGCCATTCCTGGATATCGATGATCTGGAATTGGCGACGTTCCGGTGGGTCTCGTGGTGGAACTCGAAGCGGCTCCACCAGTCCCTGGGCTGCAGGACACCCGAAGCGGTGGAAACCGAGTATTATCAACATCAAGCGGCACAAGCCGCCTCACTATAAGGGCGGAACAAAAATCAGGCCACTTCAACTGGTTCAACCCTGCCATGCGTCATCAGGAGTTACGACGCACCAAGCAAGTCACGTTCATCTACATGAAGACAGATGAAGAGGCTGACTGAAGTCTGGTCGATTGCGTGATGATTGAGGGAACGAAAAACAAGGAGTATCAATATGTATGAGCCATATACAAGACAATCATTGCCAGATAAAGAGTATCGAGAACTGCTCGGCTCGGCGATTTGTGTTTTCAATTCAAATGTTGCTTTTGTTATTGAAAACATCCTTAATGCAGACGATGCGGATAATTTTAACTGGTATGATCTCATCGATCTTAGTGCTGGAGATCTCAGTAGCCCGATAAAACAAACCATTACAAAGAAAGCTGGCTCAAAAATTGGATCTCTGTTTAATACAGTAGTTCAACAGAGAAACAGGATTTTGCATAGCTTTCAAATTACTGAAACAGTCTCTTGCAAACAGATTCTTTGTACAAAGGATAAGCGAAATCATCAATTTCTCATCACGGAGGATTATCTTCTCAGATTCATTGCCGACAACCAGAAGTTGTCTGAGTTGCTCTATGCTTTCCGTAAGCAGATGACTTGCTAGTGCCAGAAGCGATGGCGTACACTCGCAGTCTGGTGATCAGAACGTGGGAGGTCATTGTTTTTCATTAGGTGTCCGGACATGCAGCGTTCCTTGAGGTAGATGGCTTCGTCGAAGGTCTGTACGCTTGCACGCTCACGCCGGCCAGTATATGCGTGTGAGCGGCAGCAGGGCGCTGGTCTCCAGGTCGGTGGTCTCGTAGTTGTCGACGAACACGCGGGCGAATTGGTCGAGGTTGAGCAGGGTGACGGGCACGCGGGCGCGTTCCGCCTCGTAGAGCGCCTCCTTGGTGAAGCCGCCGGTGCTTACGTACAAACCCTTGTCGGAGTCATGCAGGCCGCCGATGAACGAGTGAACCGCCGGCGCGCCCATGGGATTGCCGCGATGCTTGACTTCGACGATGATGCGTGGGGAGGTCAGTCCCAGTCCGTCGGGGGAGGCGATGACGTCGCGCCCTTGGTCGCCGCCTTTGGACGTCAGGGTGGTGCGGTAGCCCATGGCGCGCAGGAGGCCGGCGACGAGGGATTCCATGTCTTCCCAGGAGAGCGCGACGATGCGGTCCTTGATCTTCTCGATGCCCTCGTTCGCGGTGATGCGACGGGTCTCATCGTCATCCGTGGTCTCGTTGTCCGCGGCCTGAGCGGGCGCCGAGGGTGAATCGTCGCTGGTTCCTGCGGCTGCGGTCAGGTCGGCGAATACGTCATCGCCGATCTGGCTGAGGGTGGCGATGGTGCCCAGCGAGTTCTTTGAGGTGTCGGCGAGTTTGTCGCGCGACGCGACCGTCCGCCAGATCACCGGGCGTGAGTACCGGCTGTCGTGCTCGTCGTCACCGGTGGTGTCTTCGATGATGCAGCCACCGGTGACGGAGCCGATGTGATAGAGACGTTCTTCGGGAGAGTAGGTGACGACGTCGTCACCGGTCTGCATCACCGAGCCGAAACGGTGCACCTGCCCGGTGATCATTGCGCGTGCCTGCTGGGAAGAGTCGGCGTAGATGGCATCGACCATGTCACGCACCTCCTGGCGTGCTGCGCCGGCGATGTCCAGGTCGTTCAGCTGCCAGTAGATTGCGATGTATCCTGGCGAACCAGTCCGAGGCGTACCGTGCCTCGCGTCCTGCGCGAATCAGCCATGCGGTCATGACGGTCTCCTTCCCGTTGCGGCCTCAGTTTGGTTGTTGCAGTAACTCAGTTTGGTGGGGGCCGAGGTAGGGTGCACTGAGCCGAAAAGAAAGATGTCTTGGAGTCCAAGCATGGAGCGCCGCTCCGAATCGGCGGTCAAGCCGGATATGACACGGCCTATAGCCGATAAAACAAGAGCCCCCGGGTTTGAGCACTGTAAGGAGGCTTGGGGGCTACTGTTAGCACTGATATTACGTCAATTCATACGAAGGCACAAACGGGCTTCCCGGCTGGACAGAAAGTAGCCCTCATCCTTGCGCCATGACCGTTTGCTGCAGGGGAAAGAGACTTAGGCTGCATCCCATCATGTCTGTCCTCACGGTCATGACTGCGGCGATAGCTAAGTGATGGCATCACCACGGATGGCCACGTAGGCGTGTCGCTTGGGTTCCGGGTCTCCGTGCCGGACATGTCCTGTCTTGCCGGCACAATGGTCGAACAGATGTTCGAGTCCTATGGGAGGTGCGGCATGTCACAGGAGACGCAGGTCAAACGGGTGTGGCGTTATCGGCGCAACCCCCATGCGCGCAGGCTGCCGCTCATGATGGAGTCCGTGCACGCCGGTTTCCCGTCGGTCGCGCAGGATTACGCGGCAGGGGACCTGAGTCTGGACGACCGGCTGGTCGATCATCCCGACACGACGTTTCTGATCCGGGTAGCGGGGGACTCGATGACCGGGGCCGGCATCTTCGACGGGGACCTGTTGATCGTGGACCGGAGCCTGGAACCCGAGGATGGGGACGTGGTCATCGCCGTGCTGGATGGTGACATGACGGTCAAGCGTCTCGCCTGCGACGCTCATGGCAGGTATCTGCACGCGGAGAACCCGAGGTATCCGGACATTCGGCCTGCTCCAGATGGGGAGAACCTTATCTGGGGAGCGGTCACCGGCAGCATCCACCGGCAGGGGCGGCGCCGGTGAATGGGTTCGTGCTGGCGGACGCCGACAGTTTCTATGCGAGCTGCGAACGCGTGTTCGACCCGAAGCTGATGGGCAGGCCGGTGGTCGTGTTGTCGAACAACGACGGGTGCGTGGTCGCCCGGTCCAGCAACTACGAGTTGTATGCCTCGTTGAGCCGGCGGATGATGAGCGTCATGGACCGGTATATGGCGGGTCGGGGGGCGTACAGCATCGACGAGTGCTTCCTCATGCCGCCCGACCATGCCGTTGATACGACGTGCCGGCTGATGAGGACCGCGGTGCTGAGAGGTGTGGGGGTTCCCGTCACCGTGACGTGCGCACCCACGCGCACGTTGGCGAAGATCCTGAGCCATTGGGCCAAGCACACTCCCGCGACCGGGGGAGTGGCCGTCTGGGACGGTCTGCCGGCCGGCCTGACGGAGGAGATCATGGCTGCGACGCCGGTCGGCGAGGTATGGGGTGTGGGCCGGCTCCTTGAGCCCAAGCTCATGGGCTTGAACGCCACCACCGCGCTCAGGCTGCGAGGCATGGATCCGGCGTTTGTCCGTCGCAGGTTCGGTCTGAACCTGATGCGGACCGTGCTCGAATTGCAGGGCACGCCGTGCATCAGTCTCGACGGGTTCGACGCCATCAAGGGACGTCGGGAGCATCAGATCATGTGCAGTCGCATGTTCGGGCATTCCATCACCAAGATGGAGGAGCTCGCGGGAGCGGTCAGCGTGTACGCGCAGCAGGCGACCGCAAGATTGCTTCGGCAGCATGGGCTGACCCGGCTCATCGGCGTCTGGTGCGCGACCAGCCCCTTCCGCGACGACTATCGGATTGCCGGCGGGTATGGCCGTCCGCTGGATCCGACCGACGACCCGATCACGGTCTCGCGCATCGCCGTCGACGTAGCACGCGCCCATGCGAGGCCTGGCTATCGTTGGGTTCGAGCCGGGGTGATGCTCTCCGACCTGGCCGACCGGGACCATTTCGACACGTTGGACGGCCTGGGGCCGGTGCGCGACAGGGGACTGTCCGAGGCGCTCGATGCGGTCAACCGCAAGTTCGGCACGATGCACGCCGGCATCGGCTGGGGAGACATACGCGGACAAGGACGAGCGGATGCGGAAACCGGCGGAACATGGCGAACCAGACGCGGCAGGCTGTCACCAAG
>JAIJJM010000659.1 GCA_022728415.1 Collinsella sp.
GTACGGCGTCGACTACCTGATCAAGGACAAGGAGGCCCAGAAGGCTTCCACCCCGACGGTCATGACCGCCGACAACATCCGCGATCGTGAGGAGCTGCAGGAGCAGATCCGCGCCCTCGGCGAGCTCAAGATGATGGCCGAGACCTATGGTTTCGATATTTCCAACCCTGCTACCAACACGCAGGAGGCCATCCAGTGGATGTACTTCGCCTACCTCGCTTCCGTCAAGGAGCAGAACGGCGCCGCTATGTCCATCGGACGTACCTCTACGTTCATCGACATCTATGCCGAGCGCGACCTTGCCAACGGTACCTTCACCGAGGAGCAGATCCAGGAGTTCGTGGATCACTTCATCATGAAGCTCCGCATGGTCAAGTTTGCCCGTACCCCCGAGTACCAGGCCCTGTTTACCGGCGATCCGCAGTGGGTCACCGAGTCCATCGGCGGTATGGGTGTTGACGGCCGTACGCTCGTTACCAAGATGAGCTACCGCTACCTGCACACGCTCGAGAACATGGGCACCAGCCCCGAGCCCAACTTGACCGTTCTGTGGTCGACCCGTCTGCCCGAGAACTTCAAGAAGTTCTGCGCCAAGACCTCTGTCGCCAGCTCCTCGATCCAGTACGAGAACGACGACCTCATGCGCGTTTACCACGGCGACGACTACGGTATCGCCTGCTGCGTGTCCTCCATGCGCATTGGCAAGGAGATGCAGTTCTTCGGCGCCCGCGCCAACCTGGCCAAGTGCCTGCTGTATGCACTCAACGGCGGTGTTGACGAGGTCTCCAAGAAGCAGGTCGGCCCCAAGTATCGCGCCGTCGAGGGCGATACGCTCGATTACGACGACGTTGTGGCCAAGTACAACGACATGATGAAGTGGCTCGCTGGCGTGTACGTCAACTCGCTGAACATCATTCACTACATGCACGACAAGTACTGCTACGAGCGCATCCAGATGGCTCTGCACGACAAGCACGTGCATCGCTGGTTCGCTACGGGCATCGCTGGCCTTTCCGTCGTGGCTGACTCCCTGTCCGCCATCAAGTACGCCAAGGTCCACCCCGTCCGTGACGAGAACGGCATTATCGTCGACTTTGAGACCGAGGGCGAGTTCCCTAAGTACGGTAACGACGACGACCGCGTCGACCAGATCGCTCACGACGTTGTGCACCAGTTCATGGAGTACATCCGCATGAACGACACCTACCGCGACTCCGTGCCCACGACCTCGGTTCTGACCATTACCTCCAACGTCGTGTACGGCAAGAAGACCGGCTCCACGCCCGATGGCCGCAAGGCTGGCCAGCCGTTCGCCCCGGGTGCTAACCCCATGCACAAGCGCGATAGCCACGGCGCCATCGCTTCGCTGTCTTCGGTTTCCAAGCTCCCGTTCCGCGATGCTCAGGACGGCATCTCCAACACCTTCTCCATCATCCCGGGTGCGCTCGGCAAGGAGGATCAGGTGTTCTTTGGCGATATCGACCTTGATCAGCTGGGCGAGTAACTATTGTTAGTGCTATACTAACAATAACGATTACTGATTAGTGCGCCGGTTTCGGCCGGCGCCTATCAAACAAAGGAGACATATTATGAAGGTTTCTGAAGTTTCCGAGACTCAGGCCGATAACCTGGTCCATATGCTCGACGCTTACGCCGAGAAGGGTGGCCACCACCTGAACATCAACGTCTTCAACCGTGAGACGCTGCTCGACGCTCAGGCTCACCCCGAGAAGTACCCGCAGCTGACCATCCGCGTTTCCGGCTATGCCGTGAACTTC
>JAIJJM010000660.1 GCA_022728415.1 Collinsella sp.
TCGTTATTACGCAGCGTCACGCTGATAGATTTATCGCTTTCATTAAAAATCAGGCGAGTACGATCGGGCGTTACTGACGCCTGGGTAGAAAAACTTACCGTTGCTGCCAGTAACGACAGTACCGTTGTCAATGTTTTGGCAGAGCGATATTTAGTCATGGATCATTCCTTAATCACGTTATTGGTTCGATGAAACAGACATCGGCGGTTCCATTGGTGTCACCTGTTGTGTCTGCTCCTGAATGACGGGTTGAATATCATGCGGTATGACGGGAGAACTTCCCCCCTTTTGCTGGCATGGCAACAACAAGCCATTGAACAGGTCATTCGGTAACGGGTCTGGCAGGCTGATATCGCAGTGAGATTCCCCCTCCCAGAAAACGGTCATATGTTCACCCGGTTTAACGCCTGCCAGATAAACATTACCTTCGTCATCAACCAACCCAACTTGTTGTTGATTATCGTTTTTCACTTCCGCCCCAAATGGCGGATGGCTGCCATCCTGCAAGCGCAGCACTGCCATCGCCTTCTCACCGCTGATTACCGCAAATTTACGGTAGCCAATAGCGCCTTCCGTCAGCGTTGCCTGAACCACTGATTTTGTAGCTTCAGCGTTTTCCGGCAGTTTGTTCAAATCGATATAAGCCTGGTTGCGGTAGTAATCATTCACATCTGCCACCACCGCTTTGCCGAACATGTTGGTATAAACGGCGGAACCATTACCTTCAACCGGCACATTAGCAACGCCATCAGCGTCGATTAATAGACGTGTACCGCCCATGTTTTGTGTACGATGCAGCGCCCCGCCGTGAGCGGTCAACGTTGCCCCGCCCTGTAAAGAGATCCCTGCTGAGGTGTATTGCCCTTCATGGTAGTTAGCACTGAGATCCACTTTTGCCAGAGTGCCATCGTGGCTGTAGTAGCCATCCACGCTGCTGTGGTTTTCGCTGGTTCCGGCGCTTAACGTGTAGTGGCTGGCGTCATCAATGCGGTGATACAGACTCACCTGATTGCTGTCGGCACCGCTGCCATAGTTGCCGTTGTAACTGATGGTGCTGTTGTCGCCCCACGGCAAACTTAAGGACAGATAAACACCCTTGTCGGCACTTTTATCGTATTCGTAGCGATAACCGGTCAGAGAAACGCTCAGGTTGCGAAGGCTTCCTAAATTGAAATAATGAGAAAGCATCATGTTGTAGTTGGTCTGATCCTGGCGATCCCAGTAGGTATGGTGGGAATAATTGAGATAGACCGAAACGCGCGCATCCGTGAAGTTCTGGTTATAGGTGACCGTATACATCTCTTTGTCGTTACCGGTGCGCGCCCGGTCGGCGTCGTTCGCATCCAGATACTCGCTCATGGTCATGTAGTTTTTTTCAGAGAAGCGGTATCCAGCAAACGTCACCCGACTGTTGAGTTCATCAAAATCTTTGGCATAGCTGACGCGATAAGAGTTGCCGTCCAGCGTTTTGTTGCCATACACGCTGTTATCGTCGAGTTGAACACGAGAGTGAGTGACATCAAACGCTAACGCGCCTAACAGCGCCAGGTCACGACCGAGGCCCAGCGCCGCCGACTGGTAGTTTTCATCGGCTAACGCACCGCCGTAGAGCGACCAGCCATTGGCTATCCCCCACGACGCCTCGCCGCCCGAGAAGAAGCTACCTGCAACCTGATGGTCCCAGTTTTGTGGACGCCCCATTGTCACTTTATAACGCACCTGGCCGGGGCGAGTCAGGAACGGCATGGACGCCGTGCTGACGTCGTATTCTTGTAC
>JAIJJM010000661.1 GCA_022728415.1 Collinsella sp.
GAGTTCCTTGTTGCGACAGTCGACGTAGTCCTCCAGGGCGTCTTTAAACTTGTCAAAGTGATACTCAAAGCCGTTTTCGATAGAGGTTGAAGGCGCCGCAACAGCACCAAGCGACGAAACGCCAAAATGGCATTTGCTGCATTTGTCCTGTCCGTCGTAATCGGCAACCGAAGCAAATCCGCTCGGCGTTCCTTTCTTGTAGTTAGGGCAGGTCGTCCCGTAATGCAGATACGTCTTGTCATCGTTCACGCTAGTCGGCCACACCGCATCGGTATAGAGTTCCGTCGCCCGAACCTCATCAGAGTTGCGCGGCAGCAACGGAATATAGGAGGAGACCCTGTCTCCGTTCTCGGTTATATATGCCCGATCGACCTCCGCGCTCGCATAGGTATAAAACGCCTTACGCGCCGCAGACTCTGCCTTCATCTCGACACTCGGGCCTTGGGGCTTCTCATTTGCCAGACGCCAATGGTAGTAGTCCTTCGCGCGATCAAGGGCAACTTGAGGCTCCCACGTAACGCTCGATGAGTAATGCGGATTTTGAGCACCGGAGAGATCACTTAGGCTTTTTGCGCGCTCCCACATACAAGAACAGCTGCCGACCGAACCTTTATCCGATCCACCGCAATCCGCTAGCCAGGCGCGCTCTTTGGCCTTCGCCGTCTCCTCCGATGCTTTTTGCAGCTCCTCGGCCGCGCGCTCCAGATCTTCCGACGCATTTTTAATGGCATCGGTCGAGATTTCGGATCCTTCGAGCGCAACAAAATCCGACTCGGATGTTCTGGGCACGGCAAGCGCCGTACCGGTATAGGTCACGCCGTCGGTATCATGCGCCGACACTGCCTGCATGGCGCGCGCGGCAACCAGGTACGGCAAGGCGGTCTCAATCTTTTGCAGGCCCTTTGCCGCGCTTTTGGCAAACTTGTTACGCGTTTTAATGATCTGGGTTCCCGTATCGATGATATCGCTGCCGACAACCTCGGCACCCGGAATGAGAATGGCAACCAAGCCGGTGCCGATCGTGGCAAACCCCGCCAGGCCCAAACTCAAAATGCTCGCATCCACCACCGTGGCGGCTGTGTGATAGGACGACACCACGTTGGCGCCCGCCAGTGCACCGCTATCGGCCGCCACCTGGGTGTCTCCGGCGCGCGACATGCTCCATATCGCCGCGGTCGACGAAAACAGCAGCGTAAGCACCACCAGAATGACGACCGCAGAGGAGAGCGTGGTATAGGCACCGTCTTCGATAAACAAGTCGATACCGGCACGGCCCATAAAGCCGCCCCGCTTGCGGCGAGTGCCTGGTCGACGGCGGGCCGCAAACCCTTGCGTCACCCGCAGCAGGCAACGCCTAATCCCATGCAGCAATCCATGAATCATAATCTCCCTCCAGCCATTCAGGACGCGATCGATACGAGACGTCGACCTTGAGCTCGACATAGCCGCCCTCACCCGCACTGCCCATGGCCTGCACAAATGCACCGATCACGGGCAGCGGCTTAACCTCGCCGGCAACAGACACGGACGAAACGCCACCGGTACCGGCCCGCCCCAACTCGATATCCCACGACAGCGGCCCGCCGGCATGAAAAATCGAGACGTTGGGCACCGCGGCAAGTCTGCGGCGAGTGAACTCCTTAAGGTCATCGTCGTCCTCCACCGTCGTCGTGGTCATAAGCCGCGCGGTCTCGGCGGCGGCAGACTCCATGACCGCGCGCGTATAGAGCAGGCACACCGGCTGCAACGCGAGCAAGATAAGCGTCAAAAACG
>JAIJJM010000662.1 GCA_022728415.1 Collinsella sp.
GGCCACGGCCGTCAAGAATGCCGGCGTCTTTAAGATCGGCAGCGTCCAGACCTCCACGCTCTTCTCCCTCCTCAACGAGAAGGACGGCAAGACCCGCGGCTTCGATGCCGGCATCGCACAGCTCCTGTCCAACTACATCCTGGGCGAGAACAAGGTCGAGATCACGCAGGTGACCTCCGACACGCGCGAGTCCGTGCTACAGAATGGCCAGGTCGACGCCGTCTTTGCCACCTACACCATCACCGATGAGCGCAAGAAGCTCGTCTCCTTCGCCGGCCCCTACTATTACACGCAGCAGGCCATCCTGGTGCTCGCCGACAACGACGACATCAAGAGCGTCGACGACTTGGCCGATAAGAACGTCGCCGTCCAGTCCGGCTCCAACGGCCCCGCTATCCTGGAGGAGTTTGCCCCCAAGGCCAGCCAGCAGGAATTCAAGACCGACGAGGAGGCCCGCCAGGCACTCCAGCAGGGCCGCGTTGACGCCTACGTCATCGATAACAACATGCAGCAGAGCTCCCTGGTCCGCGAGCCCGGTAAGTACAAGATCGCCGGCAAGCCCTTCGGCAACAAGGAGCCCTACGGCATCGGCCTGCCGCTTGATTCCGACGGCGTCGCCTTTGTCAACGACTTCCTTAAGAAGATTGAGGACGACGGCACCTGGACCAAGCTGTGGCAGATCTGCATCGGCGACCGTACGGGCGACACCAATGTTCCCGAGCTGCCCGAGGTCGGCGCCTAGGCAGCGAGCCTGGTAAAGACCGCAATGAAACCATATGGAAACGCACGATGCGCTTTATTGCGGTAAACTGTTTCCTCACTGAGTTGTCGGGGCTTCCGTACACACGGGAGCCCCTTTCCTTATCGGCGGGAGGTCCGCATGAGTCTCTCCGAGCTCTGGTCGCTCTATGGCCAGAACTATATCGACGCGCTGCTAGCAACCTGGGGCATGACGCTTGAGTCATTTGCCATCGCCATGATGCTGGCCGTTGCCGTCACCGTGATGCGCGTGTCGCCGCTCAAGCCGCTGCGCGTCTTTGGCGACCTGTATGTCCAGGTGTTCCGTAACATCCCCGGCATCGCACTGCTTATCATCGTCGTCTACGCGCTGCCGCCGCTCAAGGTCGTCCTGCCCTATCGCACCTGCGTTATCGTCGCCACGGTCCTTTTGGGCTCGGCCTTTGGCTCCGAAAACTTTATGAGCGGCATCAACACCGTCGGCGTCGGCCAGGTGGAAGCCGCCCGCTCGCTGGGCATGAGCTTTAGCCGTATCCTCGCCAAGATCGTGATTCCGCAGGCACTGCGTTCGAGCGTGCTGCCCATGACCAACCTCTTTATCGCCGTCATGCTCACCACCGCGCTCGGCAGCCAGGTGCCGCTTAAACCGCAGGAGCTCACCGGCGTGGTGAGCTACATCAACACGCGCTCGCTCGGCGGCGTCGCCGCGTTCTTTATCTCGGCGCTCGGCTACCTGGGTACGGCCTTTGTGGTGAGCCACATTGGCAACTACATCGATAAGAAGGTGAGGATCCTCCGATGAGCAAGCACTCCACCTCCGCGCTCACCATGCGCGATGCGCTCTACGAGGCTCCCGGCCCCAAGATGCGCGCCAAGATTCGCATCGGCACCGCTATCTCGCTCGTTGCCGTCGCCGCGCTCGCCGTCCTGGTACTGCAGCGCTTTTATGTGACCGGTCAGCTTTCGGTCCACTATTGGTATTTCTTTACGCACCTCACCACCTGGAAGTTCCTGCTTGCCGGCTTTGAG
>JAIJJM010000663.1 GCA_022728415.1 Collinsella sp.
AGCCACAATCTCGTCAACAATGTACTGAATCATTGGCTTGTCGACGATCGGTAGCATCTCTTTGGGAATCGCCTTAGTGGCAGGCAACATATGCATCCCAAGACCCGCTACCGGTATAACTGCTTTTAAATTCGTCATTATTTTCCTACCTCTAAGTGGCTGATAGTGCGTAAATTATTGCCATTGGTTAGCCAAACGTTATGGCTATATACCAAAGCTTAGTTCCGCATAACTTTGATTAAACCTTACGATAACACTACACACCATCAGCATCTGGGTTACTCGGATTACTCGGAAATCCACATACTGATAATTTAATCAGTACCTCTTTCCGAATAATCGTAGTCCAACCTGGTCCTTTTTTCTCTGACTCGTCTGCATTACTCAGAAACAAACGTTATGTCGTCTTTTTTGGCATGGACGAATTCATACTGCAGAGTTCGATCCAGACCTTGCGACAGCGTGTACGGTGCCACAAAACCTGAAGAATGCACTTTCGTTGCGTCAAACTGTGTAGTTGCGCAGAATTTTTTCACGCGCACAGAGCTGACAGCGTATTTTTTGCCCGTAATTTTGCTCAGGATATCAAAACAATATCCACCCAGCATTCCTAGTGGGTAAGGCAAGTGCATAGAAGGGATCTTTTTGTTCAGGCTTTGTTCAACTTCAGCAACCAACTGGTTCATGTTCAGGTCTGGCTTATCAACGTAGTTATAAACCTCATAACCTGCGGCAACATTCTTCAGTTTGTACTTGATAAACTCAACAATGTTTCCAACATAAGCCATGGACTTATAGTTAGTCCCTGCGCCCACCATCATAAACTTGCCGCCAGCGATCTGTTTCAGCAAGTTATAGACGTTACCGCGGTTGCGTTCACCGAAGATAACGGTAGGACGGATGATGGTTAATGAACGTTCTGTTGGTGCTTTGTTATACCATTCACGCAGCACTTCCTCTGCCTGCCACTTACTTTTGCCGTAGTGGTTGAAAGGGTCGTGTGGATGGTTTTCGTCAGGGTTGTGTTTGTTCAAACCATAAACAGCAACGGAACTGGTAAAGATGATATTTTTAACGCCATTTTTTTCCATGGCCGCCAGCACATTGCGGGTACCCTGAACGTTGACATCATAATAGAGAGAAGTAGGGCTGACGTCATCGCGGTGTTCCGCTGCCAGTAGTACAACAGTGTCAAAACCGGCTAACGCCTGGTCGAGTGCCTGTTGATCACGAACATCGCCAATCTGTGTGATTTCTGGATAAAAGTGGCTCTGCTGTTTGTCCAGGTTCTTGATATTAAAGTCAGCAATTGCCGTTTCAAGTAGTCGGGTTCCTACGAATCCGGAAGCTCCTATGAGCAAAACGTTATCGTTCATAAATCACTTTAGTCTGGTTGTTACGTAAGAAACACAAGATAAAGATGAGTACCTTCCCTGAGTAGTCAATGCTGCCCAGCCCCAGCTTTAACAGTTAGTGTGAGGATTATAATCTTTTAGAACATTATATCCAGTAAGTTTATGAATGGTCGCAAATCTACTCCCTCCGTTCCGGCAATCCAAAGTTAATCTTTTCCACATTAACAATATGGTGATTAATCCTGTCGATATCGACGGAGCTTTGCCCCATTTCATTCACCGCATGAATATTCGCAAGTGAAAGCAGCGTCTCACGCTTAGCCATAAAGACGCCGCGAACGTCTTTGCGCATGTCGAAGTTCATGCTCAATGCGGGTCCAACTGAGGATTCCTGCATCAC
>JAIJJM010000664.1 GCA_022728415.1 Collinsella sp.
CCATTGGAAGATATTGGACATTACTACTCTCCTCGCTCTCGCTTGGGGCACGGCATTCACAACCAGCCGCACTACGCGCCATTCTAGCTCACGAAGATTTTGTGAAGTCTCTCTTCCGGGAAAGGCTATTTGCCGTAATACTCCAGCAGGTGCGGATCGACGGCCTGCACCACATCCACCAAATCGCCATTGGACAGGTACGGGCGCTTGAATTCGCGCCACGGCTCCACCTTGACCTCCCAGCGGCCGGTCGTCTCGTCGAGCACGGGCCGGGCGGTCTGCTCCCAGCGCACACGCTTGGAGGTGCGGCCGGTTTCCGGGTCGCGGCGCGTGTAGTGCAGGCAGGTGCAGTTGGTGATCTTCCAGTCGTCCGAGTCGGCGCGATGCAGGAATTCCTCGTCGGCCAGATCCTCGATGGTGAGCATCAGGGCGAGCATGAAGTCGCCGTGGGTGACCATGACCACGGATTCCGAATCGGATTTGCGGCTCAGCGAGGTCAGGATGTTGTGCACACGGTCCTCGGCCACATCGGCAATCGACTCGCCTGCCGGCGGACGCCAGTACAGCGGATCGGTATTCTTGAAGTTCCAGTTGCGTGCGTAGTTGTTTTTGAATTCGTCCTTGGTGATGGTGTTGATTTCACCCCAAGAACGTTCGCGCAGCACACGGTTCTCCTCCCATTTGGCCTTGGGCAGGGCCATGGTGGCTGCGGTTTCGCGGGTGCGCACGTATGGCGAGACCATGTAACGGTCGAACAGCTGCTGCTGGCTGACCAGCCAACGACCGATGCAGTCGGCCTGCTTGCGTCCGGTGGCGGTGAGTCTCCAGGAGCGGTCGGGTACGGTGACGTTGTCCTGCGTATACAGGGAGTTGTCGCCCTGTTCGCCCGCCTGGACGATGACGTTCGCTTCGGATTCGCCATGCCGGATTACGTATAGATCGAGCGGCATGCTCATATGGATTCCTCTTTCGTTATTGGTTACGTTGTGTTGTTTTCTGCTGTTTCCTACTTGACCTGCGTAATGGTGTTCCCCTTGACCATGAACGCATGCCGGGCCATGTCGATCATCGGCTGATCGAACTTGGAGTCGGTGTAGAACTCGTCGATGACGGCGTCCGGACCGTACAGTTCGCGGAACCGTTTGGTCTTGTTGGTGTTGAAGTTGAGGTACGTGACCTTCATCGTCTCCACATCCACCTCGCTGGCCACGAGATTCCTCACGCCGAGTCTGCGGCAGGCCTCCCCCACCGTCAGACCGAAGGATGCGGTGAGGATCACATCGTCCGACTCAGGCTGGTACCAAGGCTTGATACGTGCGTAATATCGGTCCCAGAAATCGTCCACGAGCTGTTCGACGCTCGCCACCCGTTTGGATCGGCTCAGTTCCGTGAGATAGCCTTCGGTCATCTTGCCCACGCCGTATTCCATTTGTTCAAGCGTGGCCCGGCCAAGCTTGTATTTGACCGCGTACCGCAGCACGGGGGCGATATAGCGGAACACTTTCGGGTCGTGGCGGGCGGAATACAGGTACAAGTCGAACAGGCTTTCGCCATCATAGATGGTTCCGTCGAAATCGAATACGCGCATACCTTCTGCTTCTACTCTGTTATTCCTTGTCTAAGGCTAATCTCGGTAAGCCGGCGAAAGCGCAAATACGCAGTGAATTTCACATGAACACTGTTTTTTGGATTGATTTCGGTACAGGTAACGTACACTGGTGACAGCGTGGAAGGAGGTGCGTAATGGCG
>JAIJJM010000665.1 GCA_022728415.1 Collinsella sp.
GGCAACATCACCGGCCTGTTCTAAGCCTGCTGCTCATAGCCGCTTGTCCGCCCCGCCGTGCCTACCAAGGCCCGGCGGGGCTTTTTGATCTCTTGGGGACGGATGGATTACGGATCACCGCACAGGGCCAACCCCTAAGTGATCCATAATCCTTCCGTCCCCAAGGGATCATTAGACCAGGTCGCGTACTTTGTTGAGGACGTCTTGCAGGCGCTGCGCGCGGTGGCCGAGCAATTTGACCAGGCAGTCTCCGGTGGCAAGACGCGTGATACCGCCCGCAATGGCGTCTGCTGCCGGAGCGTCGCTTGCGGGGGCTGCGGCGCTGGCGCCGATCTCGCCCGTTTGGGATTGCAGGTAGTCGCGGATGGTGGCAAAGCGCGCGTCATCGATATCGAGGTTTACCAGCACCAGATTGGCCAGATGCGAGTAGGCGCCAAAAAAGCCAAACCCCTCCATATCGGTCGAGGTGGGCCGGTAGATGGTGTTGTCGATAAAGACCGGGGTGCCCGAGCAGGTCACACGTACATGGCTGCGATAATCTCGGTACGCAAACCGTTCACCGCGCGCCACGCGCCCGCAACTAAGAATCTCCTCGTATGCCACATGCGAACTATCGTCGGTGAGCTCGATGACCGTGTCGGTCGAAAATGACGACGCCGCAAAGGGAATCTGCGGCAGGGGCCGAAAGTCCAGGTAGGCATTCGCGCCAACATGGATGCGAGTCGTGCGCTCGGCATGCTCGCCGTCTTCCATACGGTGGATCTTCTCGAAGGCTTGCGTGGTCATGGAAAGCGCGGCGCCCGGCTCAACGTCAACCGCAAGCTCCTGACGGTCGCCTGCCATAACGCCTGCCGACGCGCTCATGACCATGAGTTGCTTTGGTGCCGCGAGCTTGCTGTGCCCGTCGTCTTGCCCCGCAAGGCGCCCGTAGCCAGGTAGATCGCGCTCGCACGCATCAAACGCATGCATCACCTTAAAGGGCATCGATGCATACAGCTCGGGCACGGCCGTCACGCCATCGCGGGCGGTTGCCTTCAGGCGCAGCTCGGAGGTGCGACCAAATCGATTTTCGCCATCGTTTCGGTGCTCGTCGTGCATTTAGGCCTCCTCGGCAAGGTCCTCGAGCAGTACGTCGTGTTTGATCCACGAGATGACTTCGTCCACGCCTTCGCCCTTCATAATGTTCGTGAACAGGAAGGGGCGCGCGCCGCGCATACGGTGGGAGTCGCGGTCCATGACCTCGAGCGATGCGCCTACGTAGGGCGCCAGATCGATTTTATTGATGACCAAAAGGTCACTCTTCATAATGCCGGGGCCGCCTTTGCGAGGGATCTTATCGCCCTCGGCCACATCGATAACAAACACTGTGGCATCGGCGAGCTCGGGGGAGAACGTGGCGGATAGGTTATCGCCGCCACTCTCCACAAAGACGATCTGGATATCGGGGTGGCTTTCAACAAGCCCCTCGACGGCCTCGAGGTTCATACTTGCGTCCTCGCGAATGGCGGTGTGCGGGCAGCCGCCGGTCTCCACGCCCACGATACGGTCGGCGGGCAGCACCGAGTTCTTGGTCAAAAACTGTGCGTCCTCGTGTGTGTAGATGTCGTTGGTGACGACGCCGATCGAGTACTCGTCCGCCATCTTGCGCACGAGGGCCTCAATCAATGCGGTTTTGCCAGACCCTACGGGACCGGCGATTCCGATGCGAACGTGCGACATGTAGTTTCCTTTCCGATGGCGGATTA
>JAIJJM010000666.1 GCA_022728415.1 Collinsella sp.
GTTGACGACGACCAGGTCGATCAGCTTAATGCCGTGCTGAGCGGCCTCCTGCATGTGCTGCTCGGAATCGCGACGGGCCAGCAGCGCGCCGTGGACCTTGGGGTGCAGAGTCTTAACGCGGCCGTCCATCATCTCGGGATAGCCCGTGAACTCCTCGATGGGGGTTACGGGAATGCCCGCGTCCTCGATGGCACGAGCCGTGCCGCCCGTAGAGATGATCTCGACGCCAAAGTCGTCAACCAGCGTCCGTGCGAAATCGACGACGCCCGTCTTATCGGTAACCGAGATCAACGCGCGTGCGATCTTCACATCAGATCCCATGCAGTCCTCCTGTCTGGTACGCCGCCGTGCTCTGTGAGTCGGTGATACGTCGATCTGCAGCGCTCGCGCAGCGGCATTGAAAATACTGATTCAATGTAGCGCATCGAGCGCGACGATGCACCCCGCAACGGTCGCATATGCAGAAAAAGCTCGCGAGCGGGGGTTGCAGGTGTGCCACTGGGCACGGTGAGTTGATGGAACACAGGGGCACCATAATTAGATGCCAACGGCGTGGTAGAACTGTGCTCGATATGCATCCGCAAAAGAAAGAGGCACCATGGTCTCGCGGGTTCTCTACCGACCGTTTGATACCGAAGACTTCGACGCCATCGCGCTGATCTTGCAGCAGCTTTGGCACAACAACTCGGATAACGATGAGTACAACCGCCTCGAAGCCGCATGCGATCTTGCCTACTGCCTTTCGTCCTCGACGTTTTCGCAGGTTGCAGTTATAGATGGCGAGGCGCGCGGCATTTCGCTTGCGCGTGCGGGACAGAGCTCCGGCACCGCCGTCAGGGAACATTGGATGGATACTGAGCGTGCACTACTATCGCAGATGCGTGAGCTGGAACCCGAGTCGTGCGCCGAGTACCTCTCGTTTGTGCGCGCCACCATTCGAACCAACAACCGCCTGCTCGAGAAAAGCCCGCTGCCGCATGACAACGAGGTCACGCTGCTTGCCGTGGATCGCGACGTCCATGGCCTGGGCGTAGGCTCGGTGTTGCTCGATGCCGCGGTCTCGTACCTTTCCTCGCGCGGGGCGACAAGGGCACACCTGTACACCGACTCCAACTGCTCGTGGAAGTTCTACGAGCTGCACGGCTTTAAGCGCACCGCCACGCACCGCGCCAACCGCGAGGAACGCCGCCACGCCATGCCGCGCGAAAGCTTCCTCTATGAGCTCGACCTAACGGCCTAGCCTCGACAGCCACACCTAGTCATTTAAGTCTGTCCCCAATGACTGATCCCCAACGACTGGTCATTTAAGTCTGTCCCCAATGAGTAGCCTGGGGGTCTGCAAATGTCTGTGGTCAAAAAACATCAAATATGAGTACTGTTACCTTTTTAGTAACAGCGATTCGGGGCATTTTTGAGGCTTTTAGACACGGCGGTCAGCCGGGCGAGCTGACGTATCTCCCCAAATGTTCGATAAAATTGGCTCTTAACGAGAAATATTCTCATTAGAAGCCAATAAATGAACGCAAATTAATGCAACTATTTCGGCAACAGTACTCATATTTGCCATTTTTTGTCCACCACCCCTTGCGCGAAGGTCCTCAGCAGAAAGCTTGGCCCGTTTCGATGCACAAAAATGGGATGGACCTTCCCAGGCAACCGCCCAGAAAGGTCCATCCCAAAGCAAGCGCTCGCTAGAACGTTCCACCGCCGCCTCCACCGGCGCCGCCACCGCCACCGC
>JAIJJM010000667.1 GCA_022728415.1 Collinsella sp.
GAAGCGACCATACCGCCCACCCCTCATCGCCAGCTGCACCGCAGGAGTCAGCAGTTCCACCAAGGCATGCTCGCACTGAGCCTTGGTCCTCAATGGATTACGGGCCACCTGCGCATTAAACGGTTCGATATGCTCTTCATATGGATTGGCGATCATGTATATTCTCCTTCGAACAATCAAACAGCCATACCACGTTATGCAGCACCATCACGTACTGACCATTAATGATTATATATGATTATAAATGATTGTTTCTTTTGGGCATGTTGCTCTACAGCATCGCAATATCCACTCCGCATAGGTTCAGCCATCTAGTGCTTGCAGCAAGCGACGCGCCTCATACGGACCTCATTTCAATCACATCGCCTTGCTCATTCTCAATCCGCGCAACCATTCCGGACGGCATGTCAAGATCGACCGATACATGCCCTTCCTCGCGAACACAGCACACGCGAATGCTGCCACTAGGAGTTGGAACGACTCCCCTTGCTTCATGTGCATCACCCAATTGAGGACGCACCCGGAACACGGCATACCCCGGTTCAATCGGCTGTACTCCAAGCATCCCCCACTCCAGCAGATATGCAGGAGACGCCGACCAAGGATGGGAATACGTGGTATTTCCCTTAATGGACACATCCCATCCCTCCATAGTCGAGCCGCAGCCGGTAGACACCATGTGATGCCACGAATGCAGGTTCCTCGGATCGTCATCGGCCATCATACGATTCGCCAAAGCACCGAAACCGTTCCTATACAAGCCCTCAAGCAACACAGCAGCTACATACGGACTGCAGCACATGCCCTTATTACGAATATAATCGGCGACCATTGCCCGACGATCTTTAGGGACGTCCACGAATGCCAACGCAAATGCATTCGCATGAAGAGAACCATGCTGCAACTGATCCCCCTGCGCGTTCAAACCGTCCCTATAGCACTGCGCATGATCATCCCACAATCGCGCATTAATCGCCGATTCCAATGCCGAAGCGCGCCCAGCATACCGCACAGCATCAGCAGCATCGCTAACCACACGCGCCATATCAGCCATGGCCCGGTAGGCCGCACAAGACAACGCATTGATTACCGTATTCACTGGGCCGAATACGAAGCCATCACGCTCAGCCGGAGGCCAATCAACCAAATCACCATCCATATGGCCGGCCTCCCCCGGCTCCTTGACAATCAAACCACTCGATTCATCGACATACCGTTCCGGAAGGAATGCGCGCAACGCTTGATATTGCCTACGAATCTGCAACTCATCATTACTGGCCATCCAAGAATCATGCACGGCCAGAATCAAATACAACGGCCATTCGGTAGGCCACGTACGATTCGCGATCAGCCAATCAACACTGTACCGTCCAAGCCGAATCGCATCAGCCCCGCAGTCCAGTGCCAAATGCGAGCGCTGCTGCAACCATGCATCGGCTTCGTAAGGTGCACGCTCACGGGTCCACGAATCCGCGTAAATCGGACCATTCAGCGCTTTGATGCTATTACGGCAAAAACGCCAGACCTCATTCAAGGTCTTATCGCTGCATACAAAACCCGCAGCATCGTCATCGAACGGATACTCAATAGCCGCGGCCCTCACCGACGAGGCAGCGGCGCAAACCGCATCTTGCGAGGCCTGAGTCTGAGCAGGGATAATCTGCACATAACGGAATACCCGCATACCCCAAGTCTCCACTGCTGGAGTCTGCGGGGTGATATGCCAGCTGTCCTGATA
>JAIJJM010000668.1 GCA_022728415.1 Collinsella sp.
CGGAACAGACGGTCATCGACATCGTGACCCGCATGATGCCGATTTTCGTCTGCGGCTGGGGTATCTTCGGCATCCAGATGGGCGCGCAATGCGCACTCGTCGGCATGGGCCAGGCCAAACAGTCGGTGTTCTTGGCCATCTTCCGCAAGATCATCCTGCTCGTGCCGCTCGCGCTGCTGCTGCCGCACTGGATCGGCGTCAACGGCATCTTCATCGCCGAACCCATCTCCGACGCCACCTCCGGCATCGTGGCCGGCTTCCTGTTCTATGCCACCTACCGCAAGATTCGGCGAGATATGGTCTAGACTCCTGATTCAATGGATGTGCCGTCTCATGCGTTGCGAAACACGGGACGGATAGAATGCCTCGCAAAACGGGTGCCCGTTGTTTCGTGATATGAAGGAGATTTTATGCCGGTGGTGTCGCGTCGTGCGCAGCCAACGTGATGGCCATAATCGCCGAAAGCAGGGAGAACAATGGCAGCACGCACAACACGACGGTCAGCAGTCCCAAAGCTTCACGGCCGATGCAATAAGCGACAAGACCTGCATTGTCAGTTGCCGATAGCGCTGGGCAGAAATCGGTGTGTCTACCAGTGTTGTAGCTGTAGGTAAAGAACGTGAGACCTGACCAGAACAGGGCAACGGGAACAGAGCCGATGGCGCGAAAAGCCCTGTACTCCCGCAACGGTCAGACAGAGAATCGCGACAACACTCAGCGCAGTCACCGTCATAAACCACAGTGGTGAGGTGACGCAGACTCCATAATCGTCAGTTGCTTGGCCCGAGAGATAGTAGGTCATTCTGCCAATCGCCGGACAGTTCGGATGCAGCATCATGCCGCCCCAAATGCGCTCATATAGTGGTGTATAGTGGTGCGAACGATACACCGGCACCGCTGAGCGTCGCAACAACCGCCATCACCGACCGACCGCCAGACTCCGGCACAGACCGGGAAGAACTACCGTCGCGGAGCATCGGCGATACCAATGGCAACACCGAGGATAGCCGGGACCACCCAGCCGAGCTGGTATTGCTGCAAGGGCAGCATGGCCAGCGTCGTGTCCAGCCAGCCGATGGAGCCGCCGAAGACGGTGATCAGGCTGGAGATGCAGGTGGCGAAGGAGTCGATGCCCACCAGCAGCACGGTCCAGAAGTAGACATGCGGGAATCGCGCGCCAAGCGGCTTGTGGGTCAGCGCCAGCAGCACCAGCACGATGGCGATCGGATACAGTGCGGACAACACCGGCACGGAAACCTTGATGATCGCGCTTAGCCCGGCGTTGGACACGATGAAACTGAACACGGTGAAGATGACCTGCCAGGTGCGGTAGCTCAACGTTCTCCCTGCAACGGTCTGGAACCGAGTGTGGAAGTAGGTGGCGCAGGTACCGATCAGTCCGGTGCATACGTTGAGGCAGGCGATGACGAAGACGATACCGAGGAACGCGGTACCGAACGCGCCGAACAGGGACGAGGTGAGATTGGTGAGCACGGTCGCGCCCGTGTCTTTGGCGGGATCGATGGTGGCGATGGCGCCGGACACCACGCCCACGTAGCTCAGTGCGCCGTAGATCACGATCAGCAGCACACCGGTGCCGAGTCCGGCATACGCGGTCTCCTTCTGCACTTGCGATTCGTCATCGACCTGCTGGGTGCGGATATTCGCGGAAATCACGATGCCGAAATAGAGCGCGGCGAGCAGATCCATGGTCTGGTAGCCGTCGAGGAAGCC
>JAIJJM010000669.1 GCA_022728415.1 Collinsella sp.
CTATTAGGATATATCCTGTATTTATATGCTTTTAACACCCACTGCCGCCACCTTTCAAATATATCAAAATGTGCGGCCGCTCTCGTTACTGATTGTTTTTAGAGGTAACGAGAGCGGCCCTTGAATGAGCGATATATCACTTTTTTCAAGGAGGCACACCATTATGATTCATCAAAAAATTAAAAATCTGTTTATGTCATCTGTAGAACATGTTTGTTCTAATATCTCGAATTATTCCATTCATCCGGATGTTGATTTTCAGAGGAATCGAAAGATCTCTTCTCAAAAACTTATTTCTTTTCTCGTCTCGCAGGGTTCTTCATCCACAAAAGTCGAAATGCTGGACTTTTGGGGCTTGGATGCTTCTTCCATGCCTACTTCTTCGGCCCTTAACCAGCAGCGTCATAAGCTGAAACCTGCCGCTCTGGAAGCAGTGTTCAAACATTTCAATTCATCTGTCAGGGAAGTTCTTCCCAGCACTTTGAATGACGGCAAATACCGCTTTCTCGCTGCTGATGGTTCGACCCTCACTTATTTCAGTACTCCGTCTTTCTCATCTGATGACTATTATTACTCCCCTGGAAAATCCATCAGAGGAGTTTACAGCATGCATTTGAATGCTTTTTATGACCTTACAACCCACACCTATACGGATGCCCTGATTCAGTCTGTTCACTGTAAAAATGAATTTGGTGCTTTCTGCGATATCGTTGACCGCCATGAGGTGCTCGAAGGGAAAAAGAATGTTTACATGGGTGACCGCGGCTATTGTTCTTACAACAACATGGCACATGTGATGGAACACGATCAGTTTTTCCTGTTCCGAACCAAAGATATCCATTCCAAAGGATTAGTTGGCAATTTCGACTTCCCGGAAGAAGAATCGTTTGATATTGACGTCCGGGTTACCCTGGTTCGAAGCCATTCCAAAAAAGTCCCTGTTAATCCTGAAACCTACAAACGTTTTGTGGATCAGGCGTCCACTTTTGATTACATCGATTATGGTAGTACTGACACCTATGAACTTACATTTCGTATTATAAGATTTCCTATCAGTGAATCAACATATGAATGCATTGTTACGAACCTGCCACATGAAGAGTTTACACCAGAACATATCAAGGAACTTTACAATGCAAGATGGGGCATCGAATCCTCTTTCAGAAAGCTGAAATACACGATAGGGCTGAGCAATTTTCATTCCTATAAACCACAGTACATCGAACAGGAGATCTGGGCAAAACTCATTGCCTATAACATAACGGAAACCATGATAAACTGTACGGTGCTGGAAACACATGCCACAAAGCATGAGTATAAAGTCAATTTTACAATGGCTGCACATATCTGTAGAGTCTTTCTCCGTCTGACCACGGAGAAAGACCAATATGATGTGATGTCCCTACTGCAAAGAGAATTGATCCCTATCCGAAATGGCCGCCAATATCCAAGGCTTCAAACTGCTCATTTCCGGAAACCACGATATTTCATATATCGTGCTGCATAAACATCTTTATCATTATAACTCTTCGAAAGGCAGATGCGCAATCTGTCTTTTTGTCGTGTCTAAAGCATAAAAGATAATCTCTCGTTTACCCTGCATTGCAATTGGATCGATATTTCCACAGCTTTATCCCCCACAGGTTCATTCCTTCTACGCTAACTAAATGACATTGGTTCAGTAGGTCTGCGCACTTGCTGCGCTGACCGTAAGAAAACATAGGCTGGAA
>JAIJJM010000670.1 GCA_022728415.1 Collinsella sp.
TCAGCGCGAAGAGCTGGAGCGTGAGAACAACCATCTGAAAGAACAGCAGAACGGCTGGCAGGAACGTCTGCAGGCCCTGCTGGGTCGCATGGAAGAGGTTTAATCTCTTCCACGCAGAGGCGCCGCAAGGCGCCTTATTTTTTACTTCACTGTATTTTTAGCAGACAACATAATCTCCATCGCCTGTTGGCGATATTTATCTGCCGTATCTGGCTCCATTAATGCAATGATCCCCACAGCCCTGGGGGTGTCTTCAAGATAAACACTGATGGTTCTTTTCTGCTGACCATCAAAATTTATCAACACATCCTGATACTTACAGGTGAAATGTTTGGCATTACAATCATGAAACTGGAAGGTTTCTTCATTGTATTGATCCTTGAGATTGTCTCGCTGCATCTTCTTTAACTCTTCCAGCGAGCCATCGGCGCTACGTCCTGCGGGCAGGCGGAAAGCAGAAATAAAGACGCTATTATCTTCACTTCTTATATCAATGGTTTTATCAGTACTAATAGAAACCGTATTCCAGTGTCGGTTTGGGACAGTCACGGAAATAGCGGCATTCTCAAACGTATATTGCCATGGGGTGATTATGCGAAACGTATTGCTGATGTTGGATAAAAGCAGGATTCCCAATACCCAACAGCACCCGCGAGTAAAACTGGCGAAGTTACGCGTTTTTTTAGCGAATGCGCACAGAATGCCTGACACAAGCACGGGAAGTAATAACGGCCCCAGAAATACTGAACCGATATACTCGCCAACCATGCCAGGATCTCCAGACAGTAGGTTGCTGTGCTGAAGATGACTAAGACAAGCAGTTATTATCCATAGTATTAATAAGATAACGTATCTCATATCAATCCCTTATTATTAACATGCACATCAGATCATTGACGGGCAGAAAGCATCATTTTCATTACTTCTTCTTGATATTCGTCCAAATAATCTGGGTCGATGGCTGCGACCAGTTGTATCAAATTAGTGTTATCCAGTAGAGTCATGAAAATAGCATGTCTTACTTTGCCATCACTCATTGTTTGCACTCCTTCCTGATAAGCGCAGGCAAATCCCTGAACATCACAAACATGCATTTCTGCAGTTCCGTTTTGAGTCGCGGTAAGTTCCTCGATTGAATGCACACCGACTTCATTTTGTGAGAAGGCAACAATAGCTAAAATAGCATGGGCATCCCGAGTCACCAGGGTTGGTCCTTGTTTTACTATATTGGCAACCCACTGTTTGCTCGGAACCGTGACGGTGATACCTGGCCCCGGGAAAGAATAATCCCATGTGCTGTGTCGTTCCCACACCGTATAGCTGCTATAGATTAGAAATAATCCCATTAACCAACAAGTGCCGCGAATAAAGCTGCGGCTGCTTCTTTTTTTTATCGTTATACAGATGATTGTGGCGATAATAAATGATAGGGCAAGTGGGTTAAAAAATACGTTAGCAAAATATAAAATCATTTCACCGGTGTTGCCAGATAAAAGAAATTTGTAGCGGAAATGGTTAACGGCTATAAGAAATAAATATAAAATTAAAAGAATAATATTTTGCATGAATACGTCCATGTATAAAAAAGGGGAATTTAATTCCCCTTTTAACGCATGGCAGAGAGTTATTCAATATCCAGCGGATCTTCTGAAAGAATAATCCCGGTATTGTCGGCATAAAGATGGTCGCCGGAGAAGAAGGTGACACCGCCAAAATTGACGCGGA
>JAIJJM010000671.1 GCA_022728415.1 Collinsella sp.
TTTGTTAATCCAATGAATGGATGGTTAATCTATGAAACTGAAAAAACTCCCCGGGTTTAGTTTGGGACTTATTGCTCTGGCGGTGGGTAATGCATATGCTGAACAGTTTATTCAGCACGATGAATATAAACATGCTGTGGCAATAAAAGATGGAAAAGTAAAAGATATTGATAATGCGCTAGTTATAACAACGGGTAATGGAAGTTACGGGTATCCGTTGCAGGAGAGGGTAGCAAGTTAACCATTAACAATGGCGTCATTGTAACAACGGGCGGTTTATATCCTTCTGACAATAGTCCTCTAAGCACAGCATTAACAGCTAGCGCAATCGTAAGTGAATTTGGCGGTGCTGTTATTTTGCAGGGTAAAAACACGATTGTCACAACGGGGGATTACTCAATTGGTTTGCTAAGTCAAACGAGTGGAAACCTGAATACTGACACCATAATAAGAGTCAACTCTGACGGTTCGGTTACCCCCTCTTTTTCTGACGGAGATGATACATTTATTGTTACTGCGGGTAATCACGCAGTCGGCGTTCTTGCGTGTGCATCTCCCGGAAGCGCGCGTGCGTGTGTATCTTCTCTTGATGAAGAAAGTACTACCGATACAGGAAGTAATGAAAATAATGCCATAGCAAAACTGGATATGGCAAAAGGGGAGATCACAACCCACGGAACAGAAAGTTATGCCGCGTACGCTAATGGCACTGTCGTCAAGGCTGGTGACACGCTTGATTATACCAATGCCAGCGTTACATTAACCGATGTTGATATCACCACGCATGGGGACAATGCTCATGCCATCGCTGCCCGCCAGGGGACAGTTTCATTTAACCAGGGAGAAATTTATACAACGGGTCCTGACGCCGCGACTGCTAAAATTTATAATGGCGGCACGGTGACGCTGAAAAATACATCTGCAGTCGCGCATCAGGGGTCTGGAATTGTGCTGGAGTCTTCCATAAATGGTCAGGAAGCAACGGTAGATATTTTATCTGGTAGCTCACTACGGTCAGCAAATGAAATCCTCTACCATAAAAATGAGACGAGTAACGTGACCATTACGGATAGTGAGGTATCATCGGCTGCAGATGTTTTTATCAATAATATTAAAGGTCATTTGACCGTCGATGCAACTAATTCAAAAATAACGGGTTCAGCTAATATTTCAACAGATGTTAACACTCATACCTATCTGTCGCTTTCAGATAATAGTACCTGGGATATTAAAGCTGACTCAACGGTGAGCAACCTCACGGTTGATAATAGTACGGTCTATATTTCCCGGGCAGATGGACGGGATGTCGAACCAACAAGATTAACAATAACTGAAAATTACGTTGGTAATAATGGCGTATTGCATCTCAGAACTGAATTGGGTGATGATAATTCAGCTACGGATAAAGTCGTTATTAATGGAAATACCTCTGGAACAACCCGAGTTAAAGTTACCAATGCAGGAGGCAGCGGAGCTTACACGTTAAATGGGATAGAGATTATCAGCGTTGAGGGGGAATCAAATGGGGAATTTATTAAGGATTCGAGGATTTTCGCCGGTGCCTACGAATATTCATTAACCCGAGGTAATACCGAAGCGACCAATAAAAACTGGTATCTGACTAACTTCCAGGCAACGAGCGGCGGTGAAACAAACTCCGGAGGAAGTTCAGCGCCTACTGTTGCGCCTACCCCCGTCCTGCGCCCCGAAGCTGGAAGTTACG
>JAIJJM010000672.1 GCA_022728415.1 Collinsella sp.
AACATCTTCCAGTCGGATGGCCTAATTCCTATCGGATACGCCTACCCCAACATGAACATGGCCGAAGGCTACAACGGGCCGGCGTCCGCGTATTGGGCGCTCAAGACGTTCATTTTCCTGTGCATCGATGACGATGATCCCTTCTGGACAGTGCGAGAATCCGAGCAAATCGCCTTCGCGCCGCTGAAGAAGCAGCCGGAACCGCGTATGTTGGTGGCGCACAGCAGCACCGGACGAGAAGTGCAGGCATTTACTGCGGGGCAGCACAGCCATGAGCATGCCCATGCCAACGCCAAATATGAGAAATACGTGTATTCCACCACTTTCGGTTTCTCGGTGCCCAAAGCGGCGGTACTGCTCAAACAGGGTGCCTACGACAGCACACTTGCCATATCCGAAAGCGAGCACTACTGGCAGACCGCCTACGGTTATGCCGACTGGGCCATCCACGACGACTACGTGTACAGCGAATGGAAGCCGTTCGACGATGTGACCATTACGAATTTCGTGGTGCCGCATATGCCATGGCATGTGCGTGTCCACAGAATCGACACCGCGCGTCGCCTGCATCTGGCTGAAGGTGGTTTCTCCCTGCCGGATGGTGGGCAGGAAATCGCCGCCGGAATCGATAACGCGGTCTTCTACCGCACTCAGGAAGGAATAGTCGGTCTGGTCGGTGAGCAGGGGTTCGATGTGGAGCTTTCGGTTCCTGAGCCGAACGTCAACCTGCTGTATCCCAAGACGCGTATTCCGTTGCAGACCCGTGTAATCGACCTCGGTATCTATACCTTCGTGTCGCTATACCTCGGCGACGCCGAAGGCGAATCAATCAGCTCGGACGGCACTATCACCATCCCCGAAGTCCGTCTGCAAGACAACGTACTGCATGTAGGCGATGCTGACGTCGTTCTGCAGGAATACGGCGAATAATCGCGAATAGTTTGGTGTATGTATCGCTCTGGCTGCATTGCGGCAGTCGGAGCGGATCGTAGAAAGGAAAATCATGGCTCAGCCCGTCAACTCTTATCGATATGAGTATTGGACCCGTACCAGCGGTGATCTGAAGGATCGCCGCACCCCGATCGGTGTTCCGCACATCGTTTCGACCCCAGGGGACGCCGTCAAGATCGTCGTTGACCCCACACAGGAATATCAGATGTGGGAAGGCGCCGGAGCGGCTATTACGGATTCCTCGGCATCGCTGTTCATGAACTCAATGACTAGCGAACAGCGTCACGCGATTCTTACGGAGATGTTCGACCCCGAGCAAGGTGGCTTCTCCTCCGTGCGTATGTCGATAGGCGCATGCGACTTCTCCAGCCAGAAATACTACACCTATGACGATTTGCCGGATGGTGTTGCCGCTGACGCCGCTTTGGAACACTTCTCCATAGGAACAGGGGAGCCAGGGGCTCCGGATGCTACCCGAGACATGAAGAATGTTGTGCCGGTGCTTCAGGAAATCGTATCGATTAATCCGGCCGTCAAGATTATGGCCTCCCCATGGAGTGCTCCGGCCTGGATGAAGACATTCAACCGCATCGACGGTTCGGGGCGCTTGCGCATTGGAGAATACGTCGGCAATGGCTATCGTTACCAAGACACCATTGACTATGTGTATGCCCAGTATTTCGTCAAATTCATCGAGGCGTACGCCAAGCTCGGGATTCACATCACTTCTGTGACGATGCAAAACGAGCCGTCCAACGGCTGCCCCTGGC
>JAIJJM010000673.1 GCA_022728415.1 Collinsella sp.
CTGGTCTGGTACTTCCTGCTCGCCGGCTATTCGGTGTGCGTGCTCGAACATCGCGGCCACGGCAAGTCCGCGCGCGACGTGGACGATCATTGCATGGTGTGGATTGATGACTGGCAGCGCTACGTGGCCGATCTGGCCGGCTTCGCCGAAACCATCGGCCAGCAGTACGCAGCCGGCATGCCGCTGAACCTGTTCTGCCATTCGATGGGCGGCGGCATTGGCGCGGCCGTGTTGGAGCGATACCCCACCCTGTTCGACAAAGCGGTGCTCTCCGCCCCGATGGTCGCCCCCGCCACCGGCATGCCGCTGGGCGTGGCCCGTGTGCTGGTCGGCGCGCTGTGCGGACTCGGCTTCGGCAAGAAGCGTGTGTTCGGGCAGTCGGACTTCACGCCGGAGTTCTCGATGGAAGGCAACGAGGGCGCTTCCGAGGCGCGTGAACGCTGGTACTTCAAGCTGCGTTGCGAGAACCGCGAATACCAGACCTACTGCGCGGCGTTCGAATGGGTGCGCCAGGCGTTGAAGCTCAACCGGGCCGTGCTGAACCCGTCCGCCTGCGCCGAAGTGGAGACGCCGGTGCTGCTCTTCCAGTCCGGACGCGACATCTGGGTACTCAATAAGCCGCAGAATCACTTCGTCCAACTGGTCAAGGACGGCGGCGGCGAGGCGAACATCGTGCGCTTCCCCGAATCGCGCCACGAAATCTTCTCCATGCCCAACAGCACCTACAAGCCCTACCTCGAAAAGATCCTCGGCTTCTACGACGATCCCATGATCGCCAGCGCCGCGTACTGATGTAGCTCTTCATTCATTGTTCACCGTGCGGTCACCTTGTGGCCCGGCCCGCTTTAGGTGGCGGGAGAACAATGGAATTATGGGCATAATGTCTTCTCTCCGTCGCCGCGCCGCCGTGGTTGCGGCCGCGGTATGCGCCGGCGCGCTCGCGTTGACCGGTTGCACGGCGTTCAATAATTCCGATGACGGCACAGCGGACGGCAACGGCGCGTCCGCCACCACGCAGACCTTCCAGCCGTCCGGCGGCAAACCGACCGCCACCCTGAGCATTGCCTCCGGCTCCGAGAACAAGGAAGTCGCCACTGCCATCCAGAAAGCGGCCGACCAATCCAACGTAGCCGTGACGATGCACTACATGGGTTCGCTGGAGATTATGAACGCGCTCAAGGCCGGCGGCCAGAATTACGACGCCGTCTGGCCCGCTTCTTCGATGTGGATTTCGATGGGAGACGCCAAGCACATCGTCAAAGACGCGGCCAGCACCTCCACCACGCCGATCGTGTTCGGCATCGCCAAATCCAAGGCCGTCAAACTCGGCTGGGCTGACGACTCCGGCGCCACCAAGCCCGTCTCCACCGCGGACATCCTCGCCGCGGTCAGCGACGGCAAACTCACGTTCTCGATGACCTCCGCCACCCAGTCGAACTCCGGCGCCTCCGCCTACCTGGCCTTCATGACAGCGCTGCGTGGTGGCGATGGCCCGTTGACTGAAGCCGATCTGGCCGACGACCAACTGAAGACCTCGGTCACCAAGCTGCTGTCCGGCGTGGACCGTTCCTCCGGCTCGTCGGACTGGCTTAAAGACATGGTCGTGGCCAATCCCGACCGCTTCGACGCGATGGTCAACTACGAATCGCTGGTCATCCAGGCCGACAAGGCCTTGGACAAGGACGGCCACGACCCGCTGCTCACCGT
>JAIJJM010000674.1 GCA_022728415.1 Collinsella sp.
AATACGCGCGGCTTATCAAGGATGAAAGGCAACGCCAGGGCATCAGTCAGACCGACATGGCCCAACGGCTGGGCGTGTCACGTCGCTGGCTGATCGAATTTGAACACGCCCGAGTCCCCAATCCCGGATTCTCCACCATTCTCAGCGCTCTGACTGAGCTTGGCTTGTCGCTGGATGTCCGCAAAACCCCGCAGCCCGCCGAACTCTATGAATGGTGACACCATGAGCGAAAACACTCTCAATGCATTTCTCGGCGAAACACCCATCGGCCAGTTTCGAAGAACAAACGATGGCAGCATTATTTTCCAATATCACGATTCCTATCGTTGGTCGCAATCACCCACACCAATATCGCTTTCCATGCCCATTACCGCAGCCGAATATTCAGGCGACATCCCGCGTAATTTCCTTGAGGCCCTGGTCCCGGAATCCCCTCAGGCCCGAGATGAAGCCATGCGATTGCATCATGCCCGATCGACAAGCGCATTTGATCTGTTGCAAGCCATCGGATTCGATGCCACCGGCGCATTACGGCTGTCCGCCGACCCGCACTTGCCCATAGATGACGATTCGCTTATTCCAATCAGCGATTCGCAGATCGCGAATCGACTACGCGCAGCCGCCCCCACAGGCATCCAGTCCGCAAGCGTAGACGAGCATTGGTCGGTCGCGGGACAGCAGGGCAAGATCGCACTGAGGAACCGCAATGGATCATGGTTCTCCACCACTGGAATCGCGCGGACGACTCATATCATCAAGCCCGGCATACCGACCCTTCCACACCAAGCATTCAACGAACACATCACCATGCGCATTGTGGAGGCGATGGGAATACCCGTGGCCCACACCTCTTTTCACATCTTTGATGGGGTCCCAGCCATCATCAGCGAGCGGTATGACCGTATAGTGTCCGCCAATGGTACGGTGACGGCCCTGCACCAAGAAGACTTTACCCAAGCGCTGGGCATTCCCTCATCGCTGAAATACGAGGAACACAACGGCCCAACGTCCAATGCATATGCGGAAATGTTGCGCAAGCACGGTCTGCCCGGTCAGGCCGAAAGCAATATCCGAGCCTTCACCGACGGCATCCTCGCCAGTTATCTCGTCGGGGCAACAGACAGCCACGCCAAGAACTACTCGCTATTGCTCGATGGCGCGTCCGTGCGGCTTGCCCCGCTCTATGACCTTGCTTCGGTGTTCCCTTATTTGGGGCATGGCAAGCAGATCATAAATGCCACTTTGGCGATGAACATCGGCGGACGCCGAGATCTTCTTCAATTACGCCGCAAACATCTGGAACGATTCGCACAGCGGATGGGATTAGATGAGGAATCCGTGATTTTACGATTCCACACCTTGGTGGATAGGCTGCCGGAGGCATTCGACAGCACCGTGCAACCCGCTCACGACGTTATCGCGAGCATTGGTGCGCAGGAATTCATCGATAGCTATCGCAAACGCATCATGATGGTGTACGACGATGCAATGAGCTGGATGGCCAGTCGAAAGGGACAGTGATTCGGACGGGCGGGGATTGGTCTCGCCATCCCCCTAAGAAATCAGATCTTAAGCGGCACACGGGAAACGAATTCGCGCTTCTCGCCTGTTATTGGATCGGTGAATCGTAGCACACGCGCCACTAATTGCAGCGGCTGGCTGAAATCGTCGTAGGGGCGTGTCTGGATGCGCGGGTAGAAGTCGTC
>JAIJJM010000675.1 GCA_022728415.1 Collinsella sp.
TAGACGCTACTATCATTTATCCAATGGCATGGAATCGAAATCAGTCGATACCCGCAGTATATATCGTGAACTGGGTGCAACGCTGAGTTACAACATGCGTCTGGGGAACGGTATGGAAATTGAACCCTGCCTGAAGGCGGCTGTGCGCAAAGAATTTGTCGATGATAATCGGGTGAAAGTGAATAGTGACGGTAATTTTGTCAATGATTTGTCGGGCAGACGTGGAATATACCAGGCAGGTATTAAAGCCTCATTCAGCAGTTCATTAAGCGGGCATCTCGGGGTGGGGTATAGCCATGGTGCCGGTGTGGAATCCCCGTGGAACGCGGTAGCTGGTGTGAACTGGTCGTTCTAACCATCAACGAAAAAGCCCACATCTGTGGGCTTTCATATCACCAGGAGCCGCGGCTCCTTTGCGTATCCTTTTATGTCTCCTCACCGTCTGGTCGGTGTCTTGCTGAGACTTCTAACTTCCTGTTTTTGTTGGTGTTGTCCTTGCACCGTCCAATCATGATTGGCTGGCGTCCTTGTAATTGGTGGGGTAGGTGATTGGGTTTGTTGAGGATTTTGATTTTTTGCGCGAAGGGGAAGGCGCAAAAAGAGTGGTGATGAAGTTGATATGGAAGGGATTTTAATATCCGATTGATTTTTAAGTTGATTGTTGGGGGCTGGGTTTTGCGTGTTGGTTGAGGCTTTGGTGGACGTTATATGCTTGTCGTTCGTTTCCAGAAGTGAGCGTTTCTGTCGAATAATTCACTCTCTTTAAATTTCCGGGCGGAAAAACATGCTTATCTAATACACACTAACAACCGAAGGCGATACCGGTATCGAAGACGCTATAAAGCAACACCCTTCGTGGTTGTCTTACATGCCAGAAACTACACCTAAGCCGATTGCAGAATATCAAGGAGATACTTATTGCTGTGATCTAAAGGCAGTATCAGAAGCAATTCGCTTAAGTGGTAGGCCGATGATGCCAGGTCAATATCTATTTCATGGCGGAAAGTGGCCCGCTGAATATAAATACGGCGCTATGTTTGAAACCACTCGGCCATTGTCAACAACATTATGTCCCAATATCGCGATGGGAGTTCCACAGTGGCATGATAGGGCATATCGTAATAATGCAATTGAACTATTTGTACTTCGGGTTAGTGAACCACATTCAAAAGTTTTTTCTTTAACAGTGAAGATATAGATACAGGACACGAGAAATAACTGGTTTTTGAGCAAGGGGTAATAATAACACTGACAAGCTTCGAGGATATTCAAAAAATTTCTGTTGCCGAATTTGCTCTTAGTCGCTCAGTACAAAACACCAAAGACGTACCTGTACGAGTTTTAGCTATCGAAATATCCTGATTTCAAAATATTGGTCAGGGGATGGGGCTACGAAATACAGCTCGGCTTTTTTTCATTGCCCCGTTCTCTTCACAATGCTTAACAGTTTTGTTTACAACTGTCATAAAAATTAAAAATGCAAATATAATAATTGTATCTTTAATAAAGTATAATTAAATGCCCGAAGGATTAAATGAATTGATTAATTACCTCCTTATCAGGATTACTTTTCAATGGATTGTACGTTATCAGTTTTTCAGGGTCTAGTATCCACATATCTCGCGGACCATAATTAGTAAGCCTCCGGCCAGATAAATATATGTTCGGTTCACTATCCATCCTGTTCTTCCACAGAACACCAAG
>JAIJJM010000676.1 GCA_022728415.1 Collinsella sp.
TTGGGCAGTCAGAGCGAGTGCCGTTGGTCATTCAATTGAAGGATTGTCAAAGTTCTACATCGCTGAGTGTCAGAGTCACGTTAACGGGAACAGAAGATAGTGAACTGCCCGGATTTCTGGCTTTTGACGCCTCGTCTTCTGCGTCCGGCGCTGGGATTGGAATTGAAACAGCGGCAGGTATACCAGTGCCAGTCAACAATACAACAGGCGTCACGCTCCCGCTGACTCAGGGAAATAACAGCCTAAATTTTAATGCCTGGTTACAGGCGAAGAGCGGGCGGAATGTAACGTCCGGTGACTTTAACGCCACTGTGACGGCAACTTTTGAGTATTTATAACATGAAAAAATGGACCCTATTTTTCGCGAGCCTGATGCTGCTTGTCCTGAATGTTGTCGGCACACCCAAGAGTTATGCTGGAGATAAACTTATGAGTTCAAGTTTCGACAGTGTGAGAATTTATTATGCGATGGACACGATAACAGGGATAGCTTCGTCTATTGTTCTCAATGTTACGGTGGTAACACCAGGGGAGGTTGCATATGGAAAATATAGTTTTCTTGCGCGTAAGGGGGATACGCTTCCGCGTATTTCCTGGACGGGGTCGGGCCCGGCACCAACTCTGGTTATAACGGATTATGATACGATTAATAATTCAAATTGCCCCGGTATTGATACGGATATTTTCCGTTGTGCATATATGACCTTAAAGATCACCGTTGCATCTGATAATTATGGTTGCCCGTGGATCGCGTCCTTTTATTCATATACAAACTTATCTGGATTTGGAAGCTACACGAGCCCGACTGTGCATAACTCAATATGCCCAACGATACCGGTCGCCTCCTATGATATCTCCTGGAGTGAAAATTATGTCAGTCATAATAAAGCGCTACAGCTACAGTCCACGGGGTCGACAATTACCACCACGCTTTCGACCTACCTGATGGAAAACGGCAAACTCTGTGACGGCAGCGTTTTTGATAGTAGAGGTGCATACTGCCGTGCGGTATCAGAACTGTTAACCTTTACCTCTTATGGCTGCGACAAATCAACGGTAACGGTGACCCCCACACGTCATCCGGTAACCGATAAAGAGTTACATGATATCGTTGTGAAGGTGAATACCAGCAGTCGGCAACCGATTGATTCTACGTGTCGTTTTCAGTATGTATTGAATGAGTTGTAGCTCGTCGTTGTGCACTGATGCCTGATGCGACGCTGAAGCGTCTTATCAGGCATTCGATGCCAGCATTCACGGTAATTCCGGCGGCAACCACTCATCCACTTCAATCAACACCAGCAATGCCGCATCACCACCGTACTCTTTTGGTGCCTGGTGAAATGCCATCACATGCGGATGTTGCGCCAGCCACAGCGGCGTTTGCTGCTTCAAAATATGCTTCCCATGACCATGCATCACGCAGGCACAAAACACATGTTCGCGGCGACAGGCGGCAATCAATGCGCCTAACTCCTGCTTGGCTTGCAGCTGCGTCAAACCGTGCAAATCCAAAAACAGCTCCGGTGAATAATCGCCACGGCGTAACTTCTTCGCCTCAAAATGGCTTACATCCGGGCGAACATATTTCACCGGACCTTCGGTATTCAATAACGGCTGAAATTCATCGGAAAAATAATGGCTGGCATCGGCCTGCTCCTGAATCAACCGTTTCACCGGCACTTCGCTAATTTTCTTACGCT
>JAIJJM010000677.1 GCA_022728415.1 Collinsella sp.
CGGCGTGGTGAAATACAACTCCACCGCACGCTCTCGTTCCTCAAGACCGGACATACGAAAATCTTTCCGTTCGGTCTCCAAGAAAACGTCCGCAGCCCCGTCATTCAAGATACACTGGGCGGATAATGTTGGGGTGCACGCTTGCGGTAGACTGTGGACGACTAACAGGAAGGTGGGATGGCATGAAACGTGTGGCGCATGTGTTAAAGGGGTCTTCCTGTAATATCGCGATTTTTCTGGTGTTGTTCACACTGCAGGCCTGCATGTTCGTTGTTCAGGTCGGTCCTCTTACCATTCCAGATCCCGACATGCATCCGTTGTCTACGTATGCGTTGGCTACCGGTCAATCGTTGAATCCTCCCGTAAAGGGCAAGGACAAACATGGTAATGCCATAAAAAGCAGTACCTCAAGGGTGATGATCGCTTGCTGATGATTCCCGGTGCCGGGAATATATTGGTTTTCGATGCATTGGAGCGAGCTTGGCGTGGTGATTCGTTGCAAGACGGGCAGCGATCCGCTGATATTATGCCAGCTAGTCAGATTGTTGTTCCGAATGAGACACGATCCAACCGGTCCAACGCATATTTCCCGCTTGATTATCTGCCTCAGGCCATTGGCATGAAAATAGCCATGCTGGTGAACCTGTCGCCATATGCGCAGTGGCAGGCGGCGCGAATATCCAACAGCATACTGTATGCGATTATGGGATGCTTTGCCATTGCACTGTTGCCGCGTTGGAAAACGCTGATGGCGTTGCTATTAGTTATTCCACCGGTGGCGTTTGTGGCATCGAGTCTGATGATTGACGGCATGATTGTGGCGCTTTCGGCCTGTATGGTGGCAGCCATCGCTGCGATTGCAGGGAACAAACATGTGATTTCTCTGCCATGCACTGTGGCATTGGGAGTGCTGGCATGGGCTCTGGCATGTGAGAAGCTGTCCTATGCGTTTGTGGCGGGTGCCGCGCTATTCCTGCCATCTGCGGTAATGACTGTGCGGCGCAAAGTGGAATTTGTTGGCGTTGCGGCGGTGCTGATGGGGGTGTTGTACCTTCCCTGGAGCGTGCTGTTTAGTAGTTCGTTGGCGCAAGTGAATGTGTCGCATAACATGAGCGTTGCGCTGTCCCATCCGATACTCACCATCGGCAAGATAGTTCGTTCCATGATATTTCTTGGGACTTATCACCTCACTCAGCTTCCAGTCTGGTATACCGTGATGTCGGTTGTGCTTGTACTGGTTTGGCTTGCGGCGTTGGTGTATACGGTGAAGACAACTGGGGCTGCTCGTATGGCACCGTCCGCATGGGTGGGAAAGTATCGGTTCCTGATCTTGGCCCTAGTGATTGCAGCCGCTGAGATAGCAGCGTTCGTGCTCTTTGTGGGAATGACTTGGAATGACTTGGAATCGATGAGTCGATTCGGAGTGTTCCAAGGAATACAGGGACGGTATGTGCTCCCGGTGTTGCCAGTATTCCTGCTGGGACTAGTCATAGTTGACGATAGGAAGGTAAGCCAGCGCGCCCTAGCTTGCTGATGATAAGGGTTTGCTGGTCGGCTATTGCTCTACTTCATCGAGTGAATGCGGTTGTCATACACAACGTTCTCGCAGGAGCGAATCGTGGCAAGTACCGCGCATTTCAGGCGTTCGCCGATGCTCAGCTTGCTGATCAGGGCGCGCATGGTGGCCACGTCATCGAGATGG
>JAIJJM010000678.1 GCA_022728415.1 Collinsella sp.
AAGATGGACGGTGCCATCGTCATCGACGGCGACCTCACCCAGATCCTGCGCGCCAACTTCCACCTCAATCCCGATCCCTCGCTCGCCACGAGCGAGACGGGCATGCGTCACCGCACCGCCGCTCGCATGTCGGTGCTCACCGATGCCATCGTGATCTCGGTCTCGGCCCGTCGCGCCGTCGTTAACGTGTACGTTCACGGCAAGAGCTACGAGATCCAGCCCGTCACCACCATCATGAGCTCGGTCAACCAGCTCGTCGCCACGCTCCAGACTACCCGTCAGTCGCTCGATCGCTCCCTGCTGCGTCTGACGGCCCTCGAGCTCGACGACTACGTTACGCTCGCCGACATTACCGGTATTTTCTCGAGCTTCGAGATCATGCAGCAGGCAAAGACCGAGCTTAAGGATTGCATCGTCAAGCTGGGCAACCAGGGCAAGCTCGTGCAGATGCAGCTCGAGCAGCTCGCGGGCTCCAGCATGGATACCGAATACGACCTGATGATCCGTGACTACGCGAGCGATTCCTCCGAGGCAAACGCCGGGAAGATTCGCGCAGAGCTCGCTCGCATGACGCCTAAGGACCTGTCCGACCCACAGCATGTGGCGGCGGTTCTGGGTTACGACGACCTGGACGAGGACTCCGTCATGACGCCGCTGGGCCTGCGCACGCTTTCGCGCGTGTCCGTCGTGCGCGACGGCGTGGCCGAGAAAATCGTCGACGAGTACGGCTCGTTGCAGGAGCTCATGGACGACATCAGCGAGGATCCGGAGCGCCTGGGCGACTTTGGCGTCAACAACCCTGCCATTCTTGCGGACTCGCTGTACCGCATGAAGGGCACCAAACAGGGGAACGCATAATGGCGCCCGTATGCGCCGTGGTCGTTGCCGGCGGCAGCGGCCAGCGCTTTGGAAATCCCGGCGGCAAGCAGCTCGTTAACGTGGCGGGCCGTCCGCTCATGAGCTGGTCTATCCGCGCGTTCGATCGTAGCGACAAGGTCGGCCACATCGTGGTGGTGTGTCCTGCCGAGCGCCGTGCCGAGATGCGCCGCCTGGCCATCGACCCGTTTGACTATGACACGCCCATCAGTTTTGCCGATGCCGGCGATACCCGTCAGGATTCCACCCGTGCCGGCGTGCATGCGGTTCCGGCGGGTTTCGAATATGTCGCCATCCACGACGGCGCCCGTCCGCTCATTACAACCGAGGCCATCGATCATGCGATCGACGTGCTTGTGGGCGACCGTTCGCTCGACGGCGTCGTGTGCGGTCAGCCCGCGATCGACACGCTCAAGATCGTCGACGGCGATAACATCGTCGAGACGCCGCCGCGCGAGCTCTATTGGGCCGCGCAGACACCGCAGATCTTTAGCGTCGACGCCATGAAGCGCGCTCACGCCGCTGCTATCGCCGAGGGCTTTATCGGTACCGACGATTCATCGCTGGTAGAGCGCATGGGCGGGCGCGTCCGCTGCGTCCAGAGCCCGCGCGATAACCTTAAGGTGACGGTGCCCGAGGACCTGCGTCCCGTAACCGCGATTTTGCTTGGCCGCATGGCCGAGGGAGAGGACCTTCCCCATGTTCAGTAACCTGCGCATTGGCCACGGCTACGACGTCCACCGTTTGGTGGAGGGGCGTCGATGCATCATCGGCGGGGTCGACATTCCCTACGAGCGCGGCCTGCTGGGCCACTC
>JAIJJM010000679.1 GCA_022728415.1 Collinsella sp.
GGGCGTACCAGTGTCCACCCTCGAGCCAAATGCGGAGATGCTCGCGCGATGCATCAGCGCCTACATCGGTGATGCTGGGCGAGGTTTTGGGCAAGGACCCAATTACCGTGCCGCGCGGATCGCGTGTGAGGGAATGGATTTGCATGTCGGCGCAGTTGTCGGCATGGGTTCTGAGCAGACCGAGGTTGGGGGCGGCAGCGTGCGGCTGCTCCAGGCTGCTCATAAAGCCACGTCCGACGGTAGTTTCGGTGGTGCCAAAGTGCCCGCCTGTCTTGCTGTCGCAAAAGCGCTCGACGGTGGCCACGCCTTGGATGGGGTCGGCGAGCGCCCCCGTTGCCACAAAGAGCATAAGGTAAAGCGTGCTCTTCTCGCGCACGGCATTGCCGTCAAAGTTGTCGATGTGATTGAGGGCATTTGCATATAGGCGGCTGTCCAGCTTGTAGCTGGCGAGAGCCAACATCATTTCGTTGGCGGCCGGGCCGCGATAGTGCTCGGCGATTGCCTGATAGACGGACTCACCGCCGCCGAGCTTGCTGCAGATTGCCGCGGAAAGATTGAGCGTGGTGACGGCAAAGTCGCTGTAGATGGCGGGCGCGCACTGGTCAGGCTCGCGATGGACGATGTAACGGGTGAGATACGAGCGGTTGGAAGAGCATTTCTCGAGCAGGGTACTGCCGAGATAAGAGTTTCCATTGATGAGCATTCGGGCGATCTCGAGATGTTTAAGACCGCCGAACGAGCGAATATCGTTATAGAGGACCGAGCAAGGCGTCTCTGCTGCCACGGATACCTCCTTTGATTGCTTCCTAGCCAATAAGGCGATAGGAATTAATGGCCCCCGGTGGGCGACGTATTAAATGGCTGCGCAACATGTAGCGTAACCAAAGCAACATTATAGGCCACATGTTCGAAATTGCAGGAAGACCGAGAGATTTGGTTTGGACTGGACGGAAATCCCCCTCTGTCTTGATCTATAACAATTAGGACCGAGTTTACTCGGTAACTGTTACAGATTGAGATGTTTGTGAACCGTGCCGACCGTTTGTCTCGATCTGTAACACGTAGAGGAAGATTTGCCCTGTAGATGTTACAGATTGAGACAATCGGCCGGGCCCACCTCGGGCCCGCCCCGTCCGCCCCGTCATCTGTGGTTTACGTGGGGGCATACGGAGTACGGGTATACTAACCAACGGCGAATCTGCTCCATCGCTTAGGGCCGCTGCGTCTGGACGGCGCGTGATAGGGCTGCCAAAGCGATCGCCAGCGTGCTGAGCAACGTCCTCTCTGTGCGCACCCGTTTTTGTATGTATTAGCGCACTACCAAGCACGCCCGCACGGTCGCATGCCGTGCCCATTGCGCGTGCAGATAAGGAACAACAACATATGCGTAATTCTGTATCCGACGTCACGGACGCCGAGATTCTGGACGAGACCCGCGAGGCCATGACCCAGGCTGCCTTCGATGCCGCCGATGAGGCCAATGCCGCCCAAGCCGTCGAGTCCGCTACCGAGAACCTGCCCGCCTTTGACGAGCTGGGACTTTCGGGCGAGATGCTTCGTGCCATCGAGAACCTGGGCTACACGGCGCCCACGCCCGTGCAGGCCGGTTCCATCCCCGTGGTGCTTGAGGGCCGCGACCTGCTTGCCGCCGCTCAGACCGGCACCGGCAAGACGGCCG
>JAIJJM010000680.1 GCA_022728415.1 Collinsella sp.
TCCCCATCCTCCGCCGTGCGGATGCGGCGTGTGGCCATTGCCCGCGCGCGAGGCCCCGGTCATCGCGTTGCGCACCGAGTGGCAAACGACTGGGGGACATCGTACAACAAACGCAAGGTCGGTCTCGGAAAGTGACTGTTCGAGACCGACCTTGCGTTATGACTATGCCCGAATGAATGGGCTCGAGGGGTTACTTGACCTTCTTGATGAAGAGAATGACCACAGCGCCGGCCATGACGGCGACGATAGCAACCGGGAACACAAGGAAGTAGCCGCCAGTGGCCACAACAATCGAAGAAACGACAATCGGAGCGATGACCTGGCCAAGCGTGTTAGCGAGGTTCAGGATGCCGAGATCCTTGCCGGCTTCGTCTGGATTGGGCAGAACATCCACATTGAGTGCTTGATCGACGGCCATGTAAATGCCGTAGCCGAGGCCCATCAGTGCGGCGTAAGCCAGCATGGCACCCTTGGTGGGGATGAGCCACGGCACGGCGATACCGACTGCGATAATGGCAGAGGAGATGAACACCGGTAGCTTGCGCTTGCCAAGATGGTCGGAAATCGGGCCGGATGCGAGGGAAACCACCAGAGAGACGACCATGGTGATGACGGCCATGGTGGAAACGGTGGCGGAAGCGGCGGTCTTATCCTGACCGATGTAACGCATGCACACGTAAAGCTGGTAGCCAACAATCATGTTGTAGCCGAAGATCAGCAGCAGTCGGCCGACAAGAGCCTTGTAGAAGTCAGAGGCACCAGTGGTTGGCGGTCGGAACTGCATGAGGGTCTTCTTGAGGTCGAATTTCTCAGTGCCCGCGCCATGATTGGCGGGCAGTTCGCGGGGAAGCAGCAGCACGGTGCCTACACCGCACAGGAACCAGCAGACGGTGCCGATAATGAAGCCGGTCTTCGGAGCATTGATGAAGGCGGAGCCAATGATGGTACCCATAGATTGGCCAACAATCTGACCGGCACCGTAGAAGGCGCTCATAGTACCGCGATACTTTTGCGGCACGCGATCAGACAGAATTGCCACGCATGGTGCGAGCATGCAGTTGAGGCCTACTTGCAGCAACGACCATGAAGCGACGATAGTGACCAGCGTTGGGGAGATGGAGGTCAAATAGAAACCAATGCCGGCGATGGGGCCACCGACAATGATCCACGGAGTGCGCTTGCCGAAGCGGCTGCGGGAAGAATCGGACAGGGCGCCGAAAATCACGTTGGAAATCAGGGCGAAGATGATACCAATGGAGTTCATCGTGCCGAGAATGGTCTCGCCTTGGCCGATGCCCAGCGTATCGAAACGGGCGGGCAGCAGCACGGTCGAGCCGATGGTGCCCGACATCATAAAGACGACACAGAAGAAGATGAAGCCTGCGCCAAAACGGCCGAGATTCAATTTGCTGACGGGTTTGCCGGTATCCGGGGCCAGTTCTTCGCTGGCGATTTCCTGAGTTTCCATAGTGATGCCTTCCTTGGCGCTAAATGGAGTGGATAACTTCGTTGTTCCGGTCAGATAGTTATTTGTTACTACCTAGTAATTTAGGAATATAAGACGATTGGTCGGAACTGTCAAAACGGCGTGTCGTGGCGGTGTTGCCTGCTGTTTAAGGCAAAATTGTTACTATGTGGTAATAGGTGACTGCCGTTGTTTCCTGAGGTTTCCGTGA
>JAIJJM010000681.1 GCA_022728415.1 Collinsella sp.
CATTAACTCTTGCTTGTTTGCACTGCTCAGGGAGGGGCCGCGCATGGCGCAGGAACACGATCTGTTTGATGACATTATCGAGATCAGCAAGGGTTTCGACTTTCTTAAAAACCCGCTCGGCGGCGTGACCGATGCACTCGATCCGTCGGCGCCGCAGTGGAATCCTGCCGACTATAAGGAGCGCCCGCGCGGCAACACCATTCCGTGCCTGACCTGCAAAAACGAAAAGAGCGGCTGCACCGCGTGCATGGACGTGTGCCCGGTCAACGCTATCGAGGTCGAAGAAGACGCCATCGAGATTCTCGACTCCTGTCGCAAGTGCGGCCTGTGCGCCGCCGCTTGCCCGACCGAGGCGATCATCTCGCCGCGCCTGGCGCCTAAAAACCTGTATGACAACATTGTCTCTGCTGCTACGAGCCACGAGACCGCTTACGTCACCTGCACGCGCGCCCTTAAGCGCATGCCGCGCGAAAACGAGGTCGTCTTTGCCTGCGTAGGCGACATTACGGCCGAGACTTGGTTCGCGGTGCTGGCCGACTATCCCAACGTGAGCGTCTACCTGCCGCTGGGTGTGTGCGATAAGTGCCGCAACACCGGTGGTGAGGACATTCTGGGCGAGGCGATTGCGAAGGCCGAGGAGTGGTCTGGCACGGGTATGGGCTTGGAGGTCGACCCCAAGAGCCTCAAGTGCCATAAGCTTCGCGAATACGAGCGTAAGGAGTACATGGAAAAGATCGCCCGCACCACGGGCCTGACAGTGACCAAGCTCAATCCGGCGACGGCGGCGCTGGCCTCGGTGACGCAGAAGTTGAAGGCCCACCGTCACCAGATCACGCAGCTCGAGCGTACGCTCAACACCATGTGCGGTACCACGACGGCAAAGCGTCGCCGTACGCTCACGCACGGTCGTCAGCTGGTACTCTCGACATTGCAAAACCACCCCGAGCTTGCCCAGAACATGCAGGTGAGCACACCTGAGTGCGATTTTGACAAGTGCACGTCGTGTGGCGAGTGTGTCAATGTATGTCCCACGTTTGCTTGCGATTTGGTGGGAAGCGGCCGCTTTGCACTGGAATCCACGTATTGCCTAGGTTGCGGCGCCTGTGTCAAGGTGTGTCCCGAGCATGCGCTCAAGCTGGTTGAGCACGATGCGTCCAATCTGGTCGTTGTCGACCCCGAGGCCGAGGAAAAGGCCGCTCAGAAGGCGAAGGCTCACGAAGAGGCCGAGAAGGTCAAGTCTGAGGCAAAGGCCAAGCTTGACAAGATGCTTGACCAGGTGGAGAAACTCGCGGACTAGCCAGCGACCCCAATCTCTGCTTCATTTGCGCCGCCGCGGTGTCCGGATTCGCCCGGATGCTGCGGCGGCGCTATACTTATGCAGTTTGAAGTACCTGTACCAAAAGGAGCTGTCGTGTCCCTTTCCATCGGTATCGTGGGCCTGCCCAACGTGGGCAAGTCGACGCTGTTCACCGCGCTTACCAAAAAGACCGGCCTTGCCGCCAACTACCCGTTTGCCACGATCGACCCCAACGTGGGCATCGTCGATGTGCCCGATAACCGTCTGCAAAAGCTCGCCGACATCGTCAACCCGGGCCGCATTGTGCCAGCTACGGTCGAGTTCGTCGACATCGCGGGCCTGGTGAAGGGCGCCAACGAGGGCGAGGGTCTGGGCAA
>JAIJJM010000682.1 GCA_022728415.1 Collinsella sp.
GGCTGGGGTCATTGCGATAGTCCATATAAGCGGTCACGATGGGAACCCGTCCTGTTTCCAAGGAATTGCCACGGATGAATTTCAAGGCATTCCTTACCGCGAAGAAGCCCATCCGCGTGCCGTGGCAACTCCAGGAACGTGCGAGCAGCGCGATATGGTAATACCCATTGCCATCAGACCATGTTTCATCGATGATTCTGATAAGGCAGACAGAAAGGACCTCATCCTCCGTGGGGCTTATCATTCTGGTCGAAATTCGTATGCGGTCCGTATCCGAATCGCATACGAATGGTATATAGGATAGCTGATCTTGAATCTCCGACACCCACGAGGATTCATGACTGGAATCGGCACAGACCATGGAGCACACATCGCCCCAATAGTCCTGTGTCAGGTCATGCCACCGTAGTTTTTGCCCGTTCGTCACGGGTGTCTCCGACCCTTTTCAGGCGGGACTCGAGGGCAAGACGTGAGATTCGCCTGTCACGCTCGACCCATTGCTCGTACTTCCGACGCGTCCTCTTGATTTCCTCAGCGGTAGGTTTGTTCACCATGGTCCCTCCTTTCATTCAAATGAACGATACCATGATTATGCGCCCCATCTCGGATCTTATGCCCGCAGGCCGGGTCGTGCACCATGCCCAATGACACGTTTTTCGTCGTATTCCAGAGTTCACGCAAACAGCCTATGGGCCGACCCCAAGGAGAAGCCCTACGTGCCCATTGAGCACCGCCCGCTGCTGGGAATGCCGGAGACGGCCGCGCTGACCGGGCTGGATGAGAAGATCATCCGTCAGGCCATACGCCAAGGCGAGCTCATCGCCTGCTACGCCAGCTCGTCGACAAAACGCATCCGCAGGCGCGATCTGGACGACTGGATCTCCGCCCTGCCCGAGAAACCCCGATGACACGGCCGGGCGGATACGACACGCCCCCCGCACGACTCGGACGAGTCGTGCGGGGGGCGTGTCGTATCCGACGTAAGTACACCTTAAGTACACCTAGCGGTTATACTGAACCCTGAAACCCAACCGGCAGTAGGGCTCAAGGGCTTCGCCTATCAGATGTGGAAGTACAGCTCGTACTCCAGCGGGGTCGGGGCCAGGCGAGCCTGGTCGATTTCGCCGCGCTTGAGGTCAAGCCAGGTCTCGATCAGATCGTCGGTGAACACGTCGCCGGCGGTCAGGAAGTCGTGGTCCTCTTCCAGGGCGTTCAGGGCCGCGTCGAGGGAGCCCGGCACCTGCTTGATGTTGGCGTGCTCTTCGGGCGGCAGCTCGTAGAGATCCTTGTCGACCGGCTCCGGGGGCTCGATGTGGTTCAGGATACCGTCGAGGCCTGCCATCATCTGGGCGGAGAAGGCGAGGAACGGGTTGCAGGACGGATCCGGTGCACGGAACTCGATGCGCTTGGAAGCGGGGGAGGTTCCGGCCAGCGGGATACGGATGGCGGCGGAACGGTTACGGGCGGAGTAGACCAGCGAAACCGGAGCTTCGAAGCCCGGCACCAGACGGTGGTAAGAGTTCAGCGACGGGTTCGTGAACGCGACCACTGCGGAGGAGTGCTTGATCAGACCGCCGATGTACCAGCGGGCGATGTTGGACAGGCCGCCGTAGCCCTGCTCGTCGTAGAACAGCGGCTTGCCGTCCTTCCACAGGGACTGGTGGCAGTGCAT
>JAIJJM010000024.1 GCA_022728415.1 Collinsella sp.
CAATACGCCCTCAACCAGACCAGCGACAACAAGGACCTGCCCGACATCAATCAGCTCCTCGCCGACGGCAAATCCACCGGCACCCTCACCAGCTTCGCCTTCACCGTCTGCGACGTGAAATAATCATGCGCCCGCTGCCGGCGGCCGTGTCGATGTCGACCACCGTGCGCATACCGCGAGAATCCTGTGACGCTGACGGTTCATCATCGTCTTGCAGTCAGGACCGGCGCGGTTCCGCCGCCGTTTTCTCCGTAACAATCGCGTATAGCACCAGTGCGACCAGCACGACGAGCCGGGTCCAATCGGAATTACGGATGAGCAGCCCGACGAGAATCAGGACGTCGTAGAACAGCGTGCGCGCCCACCGCCACGGGTATTCCTTACGGACGCGCATCGTCTCCGCCAATCCCCAGATCAGGGCGCAGACGGCGATGATACCGTTGAACCACAGCACTATGGGCCTGCCCTGCGGATCGGTGTCCGGCATGGCGAGATTGCTGAAGAACATCACCAGAGCACCCGTATATACGGCCTCGGGCGCGACCGACAATCTTCCGCCTTCAACGCGAGGATCTGACATGATTACCTCCTTATTGGGGGATCCGTCAACGCTAACGAATCATGCGAAAAACCATTACATTTGAATGGTATGAGCGGGGCTCAAGCATTCACAACATGCTGTCAAGCAATCGCATGACAAGAATCATCCGTTTACGGCATCGCCGCCGGATGCCCACACGAGCAGGGCACCCGCGAGGGAGACGACGATGACGCCGAGCACAGCCATCGCGGTGATGGTCTGGCACAATATCAGAACGGCGATAATCACGCTCATGGCCGGGTCGATGGAGAACAGCGTGCCGACCACGCGCGCCGACGTGATACGCCCGGACAACGTATCCATCGTGTAGGGAATCGCAACTCCCAGTACCGCCGAGGCTGCGATGACGCCCCACTGGGCGGCCGACACATGCGGCGCGTGAGTGATGGATACCGGCGAAGTGGCCAGCGCCGCAACCGTGACCGACAGGGCGAGCCCGTCGAGCCCGGTGCCCGCCTTGCCGACCCGGTCGGCGAAGAGCGTGTACAGGCCGAAGCACACGGCCGAGCCCAGCGCGAACAGATAGCCGGCCGGATTGAAATAGCCGCCCGGCGTGAACGAGATCAAACCCACACCCACCAGCGCGACCACCGCGCACAGGCCCTCGCGCCAGTGATGCGAACCGGCCAAGGCGACCACGCAGGGCCCGAGGAATTCCAAGGTGACGGCCACACCCATCGGAATGCGGTCGATGGCCGAATACAGGCAGATATTCATCGCCGCCATCGCCAGCCCGTAGACCACGATGCCCAGCCATTCGCCTTTCGGCCGGCCAACCAGTTTCGGGCGGACGAGCGCGAGCATGACGATCGCGGCGACCAGCATGCGCATCGAACTGACGGGAATCGGCCCCAACGCACTGAACAACGACGCCGACAGGGACGACGACGTCTGGATGCCCAACGACCCCACCATCACCATGCCGGCCGCCGCCATCACACGGCCACGCGCCGAACGCGGCGCCCGAAGCTTGCCCAATACCCCTCCCCTGTCACGGCCATTCCCACACAACCTCTGCGCCACCAATGATAGTGTTCAGCGAAGACTCGCGACGTGCGGAGTCGGCTCTGTATGGCAGGATCAGCGGAAAGCGGCAGGCTCACTCCCGCAACGGAATACGGTGAGAAAGCTGGCTGCCGGACGATTACGATCCGAAACAGTGCACCCGTATACGGCTCCGGTCAGACACGTTTCACCGCCTTGAACAGCAGGCATACGCTTATCGCGACGATGGCGACGCCGACCGGAATCACGTAACCGGCGAATTTCGCCCCGTTCAACACCCATGTGGTCGGTATGACGGCGTACAGCATCGGCGCGTCCTCGAACATGCCGGAACTCACCGTAAGTCCGGCGATGATGAAGAAGGCGACGACGTTCCAGGCGACGAGAGGGCTGGCCCAGAGCCGCAGAACGAAGCATGCCAGGGAAAGGACGACGGCGGTGAACGCAAGCATCGGAATGGTACGCGATGAAAGCGTCTCGTTGACGACGAATCCGACGGCAAGCCCATACAACACGGTCAGACAGACGTTGGCCGCGACGCTGAGCGACAGCGACTTCAGACTGAAGCGGAGCAGGAGCCGATCGTGGATGCTGAAGGAACGGTACGAGGAGGGCACCCTCGCATGGGAGAAGACAAGACCGGCCGCGGTTACGGGAAGCGCCATCACCATCGCCGACTGCACCACCGCACCCGTGTTCCCGTAACGCAAAAAGAACAACGGAAACAGCAGCACGGCCACGAAGGCGAGCGTCGACCAGCGGATCACCGCCACACGCTCAATACGCAACAGGGACTTCATTTCCTCTCCACTCCTTCGCGACGGAACCGGCTCAGCAGCACATAGGCGACCAAAAGCACCACGATCGGGACGACGACCATCACGGGGCCGACGGACGCTCGGCTCGCCGCTTCCGTCGGCGACATCACGGTGCCGTTCAGGTTCAGTCCGACGGCCCGTAGGGCGTTCGCGACGTAGGGCGTCGCATAGTCGGGAAGGTCGCCCGGCAGGAGAACCCATGCATAGCAAAGGATGGCCGAGACGATTCCGGCGGTTCTGGGATCGGCGGCGATCTCGACGATCGAGTAGATCAGGGAGGTCGCAAGGCTCTGCAGCACGACGAAGCACAGGACAGCTGCCAGATGCGGGTGCATTCCGGTACCCGCCAGGACCATGATGGCGTCGAAGCACAGTACGCCAATCAGGTTCACGGAGGTCAGGATCAGGGCCCGGAACACGGCCCTGAGCGAGCATGGCGTCCACGCGGAATACACGTGGCGCGGCAGGCCACCGTAGTGCGCCTTCGCGACCCTGGCATCGCATGCGAAGAGCAGCGAAAGACAGATCAACGGCTGGGTGGCGGTGAAATAGACGCAATACCCTCCGGTTATCGGGGTTCCGTTCGCCGCGCTTGAGATCCATGCACCCAGCAGAAGGGACGAGACGGTCCCGAACACCGCGGCGAGGAAATACCACGTGTTCCAGTAGTAGGCGACCAACGCGCGAACAGGGGAAACGGTGTTCAAGACCCTACCTCCCCTGATACAGATCCGCGAGGTTCACCCCGGTCAGATCCGTGAATTGCGCGGCCCGGCCGTGACGAATCACGATGCATTCGTCCGGGACTCCCTGGATCTCATGGAGCAGATGCGTGGAGATGACGACGCAGTTCCCCTTGTCCCGGTAGGCGCGCAGCGTTTCGGACAAGGAGGCTATGCCATCGGGGTCCAATCCGTTCTGCGGCTCGTCGAGGAACAGGAACCTCGGATGCGGCACAAGGGCGAGACACAGCTCCAGACGCTCTTTCATGCCCGTCGAATAGTCCTTCGCCTTCCGTCCATGCACCGCTTGGTTGATGCCCACATTGTTCAACGCCGTCTCCGGGTCCACGTCCAGACCCCAGAACGCGGAGACCACCTCGACGTTCTCCCTACCACTCAGGTAAGGAAAGAAACTGGGGTGGTCTATCGCCGCGGACATCTCATTGATATTCGTCCCGGTGTACGTGACCTCTCCGCTCACGGGCTTTATCCGTCCAAGCAGCGTCTTCATCAACGTGGTCTTGCCCGCGCCGTTCGCCCCGAGCAGGCAGATGATCCTACCCGTATTCAACCGCAGGTTGATGTCGCTGACGATCGGGGAACCCTTGTACCCGATCGAGAGATTCGTAGCCGATATAACCGGCATAATCCACCCTTCACGAAAGGCGGGCCTGAAGGCAAAGGCAAGGATGCCTTGCTGCTCCCCACCCGCGCGTTGCAATGTCGCCGCCATTTCACCCTTCAGCGGCCGCAAACGCAACATCATGTCAGGCAATCGCATGACGGTAGCTCCATGCTCCCTCGATTCGTCGAAACTATCCATCGGTCAAAGGAATGAACCTGCGCATCATCCGCAAGGACGATGCATCCGACTCCCATCGCACGCTTGCCGCCACCGGTCTTTCCCCCCCCCCAAAAAAAAATGGCGAAGCCCACCTTGCCGAATGGGGTGTCGAACATGGAATCCGTCTTGGGGGGGCGTGCGGTAGTCGCATTCGTAACAACAATCCGCTTGAATGAGCTGCTGAGCAAATAGCAGGTCTACATGCCTGCTTTGAACCAGCCGATGGCGATTTGAGTGCGATTGCGCAGGCCCAAAGTTGCGAGGATACGGGTCACGGCACGTTTGACGGAGGCAGGTTCGACGGTGAGTTGATTGGCGATTTCCTCGTTGATGAGCCCTTCGGAGATGAGTGCGCAGATTTCACGCTGGCGAGGGGTGAGTGCGTCGAAAGCTTTGCGCATTTCTTGCTGGCGCTGGCTGCTGGTGGGATGCGGAACGCCTCGTTCAAGCACTTGTCTGGTGATTCGTGGGGTGAGTATTGCGTCACCGTTGGCGATGGCGTGAACCGCGTCGATGAGGTTGTGCTTGGTGACGTCCTTGAGCAGGAAGCCGCTGGCTCCGGCGTCGAGACCGCCAAAGGCGTAATCGTCCTCGTCGTACGTGGTAAGGATGAGAATGCTGATGGTGGGCCAGCGTCTGGTGATGCGGCGAGTGGCTTCGATGCCGTCCATACCGGGCATCCGCACATCCATGAGGATTACATTCGGCAATGGACGATGCTGAACGGCAAGCTGTTCGAGCGTCTCGATGGCGGATCGGCCGTCAGCGGACTGGGCAGTGACGACGATGTCGGAAGCATCGTCAAGCATGAGTTGGAAGCCAAGTCGCGCGAAACGCTGGTCGTCTACGAGCATTATACGAATCATGCGGTGTGGTCCTTTTCGTTCACTCCGTTGGACGGAATGGTCGCCTCGACGACCCATTCGCCGTCTTCGTTTGGACCGTATTCGAAGATGCCGCTTGCCGATTCGACGCGATGGAATAGACGGACGAGCCCAGTACCGTCATCCTTGCGCGCGTCCTTGCGCGCGGGACTGCCGTCATTGCGGATAATCACGGCGACGGTGCCGTTCTCGCTGTGGTTCCAGGCGATGCTGATATGCATCACGTTCTGTCCGTGACGTATGGCGTTGGTGATGGCTTCGCGAGTCACATCGAAACACAAATCAGCCTGAGCTTCGTCATCGGCGCGCGTACCAGTCTCGGTGAACACCGTGACGATGCCCAGCCGGCGTGCGTGCGCGAGAATCGGCCGAATGTCATCCCATGAATGCTGGTCTGATTCTTGGGTGTGCGTATCGTCACCGTTCGCCGCTCCATCGAACTCGGTCAGTGCGCGGACGGCTTTGCGCGTGTCGCCCAGACTCTCTCGTGCGATTTCGTTGATGCCGTGCAGCGCATCCTCCACGCGTGGGTCATCGGTTTTGCCGGCCAGACCCTCAGACAGTGCGATGATTACGGTCAGACCCTGGCCCACACTGTCGTGCAGTTGACCGGCTATGCGTGAACGGCGTATTGCGGCATCGCGTTGGAAGGCCAGCTCGGCTGCCCGCCGGCATTCCTCGGCAGCTTTGTGTTCGGCTTCCTTGGCCTGTTGCCTGCCACGTACTGCAAGCGCGCCGCCTCCCACGGCTGCCAGCGTTACCACTCGACTCACCCATTCGGTCGCGAGAACGTCCGGATGCACCATAATGGCCGACGCGGTCATCGACAGCATCATGCCGATGCCGCCAACGCACAGCCCGCGCCCCCTCGCTGTCCGGGCGAACGCATAGCAGGCGACGAGCGTCTGAATCATCACGATTGAGTCCAACCGCCAGTACGAGGCAACTATTAACAATACCGCTTCAAGCGCCAAGGCAACGGCTGGCAGCCAGTAACGGACCAGCAGTATCGCACTGCTGGCTATGGTCATCGCCAGCAGCAGAGCCAATCCCAGCGGATCTTTGGCAAACGTATACATGGTGTCGGCCGGCGCTCCGATCGCATGCTCCCACAGCATCGCTGCACATTCGACCACGGCGATGACCAGTGGCACGGCCAGGACCGTGACCTTATTGGCCTGCGCGGATTGCGGTTTCATGGCTCCCATTGTGGCTCTTTTTGTATGATGTTGCGTGCATGTCAGCATGTGCGTATCGTGTCGGCCACGCTGCGGTGTAGCGCGGGGCGAATCTGCGAGAACTGGATGAGGAACAATGCCAGCCAGCAGGCCGTGCCCATGCCGATTACGCCCGGCCATGGGATTTCGGCCACGGGGATGCCGACGAGCGCCGCGGATCTTGCGGTGAGAACGCTTGCGCTGACGGCGACTGGGATGAGCGAGAGAATGACCGCGCCGGCGGCCAGCTGCAGGCTCTGCCAGAGATACATGCGGATCACACGACGTGGGGACAGGCCGATGCTGCGCAGCAATGCCTGGTCGGCGACCATGCCGCGGTTCGACAGGGCGATGACTGCCATGCTGGTGGCCAGGGACACGATGCACAGCATCGTTATGAGCAGCAGCGAGTCCGCGTAGTTCAGGCTCTTCGGATGGCCGCCCAAGGCGAGTATCCGGCCATAGGATCGCGCGCAGGTCAGCAGGGTGACCGACAGTCCCATGGCAAGGGCGAGCGGGGCAATCGTGTTCGTGCTGCTGGCGGCCTTCGCCTTGGCGGAACGGGCGGCGAGCACGCCGGTCGCGGACCCGCACAGGCGACACACGACACGTCCGATGCCCAACAGAATCGGAATCAGCATGCTGACAAGGATGTACATGCCGAACGAGGCGATGATGCCGGCCCACAGCGCGCTGTTGAATGTCTGCCCCGCCTCCTGGCCGAACGCGAGCGCCCGTGGCGTGCCCATGCCGGAGAACGCCAATGCCAGCGCCGCCGCCATGACAATCAAACCAAGCGACCAGTGCGCCCAAGACCGCCAACCGTGCCGTATCCCGATGGCTCCCGTGCCGCGAATCACCTCGATGGGACGGATCTTCGCTGCGCGCAGCGAGGGGATGGACGCGCCCAACATGCACGTGGCCACACCCAACAGCAGGGATCCGAGCCACGCGGCCATCGACGGCGTGAATGCAGGAGGTGCGAACGAGCCGAATCCATCGGCGAAGCTTTCCGCAGCCATGGCGTTGAACTCGGGAACCGCCAGCAGGCTGGCCGGCACTGCAGCCAGAGAGCCGATCAGGGAACCGAACAGGCTCGCCACACCCACGAGCATCCACATGCTGGCAAGCACCTGACTCGGGCTGGCGCCCATAAGCCGCCATTGCGCGAACGTGCCGCGGATGCGGTCAACCGTGGCCGAACCGACCACCGTCAGCGAGAAGAACGCAAGCAACGCCACCACGACATAGATCGTGACCGACACCATGCCGAACTCGGCCGGATCCAAACCCGCCAGCCGGGCGGCCGATGCGAACGACGGCGACGAGGTCCACACGAACTGGTTCATGCACACGCCCACCAGCGTGGTCACCACCGCGACCACCAGAATCGTGGGTACCCATCCCGTGACATTGTCGCGGAACACGCGCAGCACATACCTAGCCACGATGAGCCTCCTTCCGCTGCTGCGGATACGCCACGCGCTGGACCGGTCGGCCCGGTTTGACGGATTGGATAGGCTGGGCGTTCACCATCATCGGGCCGACAGACCGCGCCGGCGCAACCAGCGGCGGCGACCCGGCCAGTACGAAAGTGCGGCGTATGCCATCGGCAATCTGCTCGGCGGTGAGTCTGCCGGCGATGTGGGTGACCTGACCGTCGCGCAGGAAGATCACGTGGTCGGCCAAAGCGGCGGCATCCGTGTCATGCGTGACCATGACCACGCTGGAGCCCGCATCCGCCAGCTCGCGCAGCACCTGCAGCACGAGCTCGCTGTTGGCGGTGTCGAGCGCGCCGGTCGGCTCGTCGGCGAACACCACCGCCGGACGCATGAGCAGCGCACGGCACAGGGCGACGCGCTGCTGTTCGCCACCGGACAGGGCGCTTACCGTCGTCTTAGCCTTCTGGCGAAGACCGAACCGGGACAGCAGCTGCGTGACCTGCACGTAGTCGACCTTACGATGGGCGAGCGAAAGCGGCAACATCACGTTCTCCTCGACCGTCAGATACGACACGAGATTGTATTGCTGGAACACGAAACCGATATGCCCGCGGATGAACCGCGAACGCCGTTCCTCATTCAGTGCGTAGACGTCGGTGCCGCCGATGGTCACCCGCCCAGAATCGGGCCTGTCCAATCCGGACAGCACATACAGCAGCGAGGTCTTGCCTGCGCCGGACGGACCGACGATCGCCGTCAAGCCCGCTCCATCGATATCCAACGAAACATTATTGAGAACAGTCTGCGTGTTTGCGGGTCGGGAGGCGGTTCGAGCATCGAACCCTGTCCGTTTCACCAGTCCGAGCGCCTGAATCGGTGTGCCGGCATTTTGCCAAGTCATGAGGTAGCCCCCTGTCGTGAAAGTTGACATGCACCGTTTTTCTCAACCTTCGCGCCAGGGGCATGGCAGGTCGAGGTAAACGCGGAAAGTGACACCCTAGGGTGACAGATTCCAGTAGCGTTCCATGGCCGGCACCCAATATGCCCTCAACCAGACCAGCGACAACGAGGACCTGCCCGGCATCGTCCAACTGCCCGCCTATGCCAAGTATGACGGACGGCTGCTCGTCATACTTGGTTCCTCCGGGAAGCGAATATCCTTCTGTTGTTTGCGGAAACAAGCCCTGCCGATGCCCAAGACCGCCAGATAAAGCAGGAACATCACGGGCACGACCCATGTCACGTACCGCCACGGGTCAATCTGGAACGTATCAAAGACGATGAACATGACGCCCCACACGTTGATGGCGACGATCGCCAGAATCTGGGCGGCCGCCGAATCGAACCTGGATTCGGCCGGGCTGCTATCCGTCAATGCCTCAGGGTGCTGTCGATGCATATCCGATTGACCGATGCTTCTACATACGTGCCGACATGTGCCGGTCCTTCGCGTCCGCGTACGCATTCTTACATCACGACCTCAAACTAATCTACGAAAAACTTTAAACAGACATCTATTTGATTTTAATATTATTCAGAGTATACTTAATTTTATTGAACCCGCCGTGAAACAAAGGAGGCAGGTATGGATACGACGATGACCCCGCCGTGGATGTCGAACCTCGATGACGAGGATATGACGTTCATCAAACGGTTTCTGCTCGCATCAGGCTCCATGAAGGAGGTCGCCGCGCAGTACGGCGTCTCCTACCCCACCGTTCGGCTTCGGCTCGACCGGCTCATCCAGAAAATCCAGTTGGGCGAGCAGATCGAGAACGAGCCGTATATCGCGCTCATCAAACGGTTCGCGGTCGACGACAAGCTCGACTTCGATACCGCCAAAATCCTCATCTCCGAATACCGCAGACAACTTAAGCAAGGAGAATGATCATGGTCTCTGCAGTGTTTTTCGTAATCCTCATCGCCGTCTACATCGGCTTCATCGTCTTGCAGATACGGCTTTCGAAGATGGACAGCAAGTGGCCCGGCCTGGTACTGCCCAGCATCACGCTGCTGCTGTCGCTTGTGGCGGCGATCACCGTCTTCGTCAAGGCCGGCACCGATATGTCTGGTTACGGCAGCATGTGGAACGTCGTGCTGTCCGCGATCATCGCGTTCCTGTCCAACAACGTATCCACCATCGTGCTGGCCGGCATCTACATGTATCAGCGTGACAAGATCAATCGTCGCGCCGAACTGGCCCGCATGAACGTTCAGGACCTGTAACTCACTGTGCAAAACACGCAGACTGAACCCTACGCCGCTTATGCCGACTCATTATCTTTTGCGCCGCTTCGCGCAGCTTGGACGATTAAGCCGGTGACGTGGTCGCGGGGTTCGTCGCGCAATCGGAGCCGGACGCCCTGTCATTTCGGCTGATTCCGTACATCCTGTTCCGCCGCGAACCGTTCGGCGATTTGCCATGCGTGGATGTTCTTGGCTTCGTTGACGAAGTCGGCACATGCCTTACTTCCGTAGAGCGCTTCACCACACGGGTCGGCGAAACGCGGGTCGCCGGCCAGCGCGGAACAGATGACCCCAAGCGAGCTTGACAGCGGCATGGCGTTCATCACGGTCGCGGTTTGATTCTGTGCCGCTTGGGTGCGGGCGGTCTTGATGTCTCGGTCCAGGATTCGTTCGGCAAGCTGCTGCACCTCGGGCGAATCCGGGGCCGCGCCCGTCTCGAACAGTCGCTTCCATTGCTCGGCGTCGGCGACTATGGTCTCATGCGATTGCCGGAGCGTGTTCTCCTGGGTCTGCCGGGCCTGTTCCCGTTCCTCCGGACTCAACGCGGACCATCGCACGGCCGAGTCGACGAACAATCCAGCCAGCGCCGGATTGCCCGCCATCTGATTCATCTGCTCGATGTCGCCATCCGCGTCGCATAGGTCGGACAGGTTGTGCAGCACCTGCAGTTTGTGTTCGATCGTCTCGATGTCGTGGCGCAGCTCCTTCGTCTTGGCGTCGATGGCCTGCCGGACATTATGTTCACCCGGCTGCGCGATCGCGGCGATATCCGCAATCGACAGCCCGGCATCGCGCAATAGAATCACGAATTGGAGTCTGACCAGCGAAACCCAGTCGTACCAGCGTTTGCCGCCTGCGGACGTTTCGGCCGGCTTGACCAGACCGGTCTCGTCGTAGTAGCGCAACGTGCGCGTCGTCACGCCGCTGATCAGCGCCGCCTGATTGATGGGCCACAACCGGCCCGTGTCCAGCGGGTTGCCCTCCACGTCGAACGCGCCGGCGTCGGAATCGTTGACGGCGTTCGTCATATCATTGTTCTTGTTCATGATTGAGCGTCCCCCTTTGAAGCCTATTGTCCACTGTTCCACCACGTATATTTCGCGACGTTGCCAACAGGATAGACGTTTACGCAACGTCAACCGCAAGTGATGATGGCATGTATCATTCAGGTCATACAACATGCTGTCAAGCAAGCACATGACAGAACAGAGCTTTTTGACAAACATCAACGAGAACATCAGAAGCCCTAAAGAATCAGTTATATTCATGTTTCTTGAAGAATATGAACAAGAAATCGATTATAATCGATTCTTATACGATTTTGACTTAAGAATACGATTACAATATGTTCTATCTGACCAAAAAGGAGATCGCCATGATTGACCGCCCCACGTACATGGATCAGATACACCCTTTCATCGGGAAAAACGTGATCAAAGTGCTTGTGGGCGCTCGACGCTCAGGCAAATCGACGTTACTGACTCTTATCCGCAAACAGCTGGCTGCCGAAGGTGTCGCAGAGCAATCCATACTTCACATCAACTTTGAATCGTGTGAATTTTCCAGCATCGCGAATGCCGATGATCTTACTCGATACGTCAGCGAGCGCATGAATGGAATCGATGGCACGGTCCGACTGTTCTTCGATGAGATTCAAGAGGTTGATCACTGGGAGAAGGCCGTGCAGTCTTTTATGGTCGACTATGATGCCGACATCTATCTGACCGGATCGAATGCACGCATGCTGTCCAGCGATCTTGCCACCTACATCACCGGTCGCTATGTCACCATCAATGTATATCCGTTCTCGTTTGCGGAGTTTCTTGATGCCTACCGTCAATCGGTCGGCCCCATTGACGAACGTTCGGCATTTCACCGCTATGTGGCTCAAGGCGGATTCCCGTTCCAGACTGATTTGGCTTTCGATGAAGCTGCTTCCCTACGGTATCTTGATGATCTGTTCTCGACCATATTGTTCAAAGATGTCGTCCGGCATGCGGGTATACGCGATGCCGATGCCTTAGAAAGGGTCATCCGTTATGTCATCGGCGAGGAGGGCCATCTCATCACTGCGCCGAACATCGCCTCATACATGAAAAGCGAGCATCGCAAGGTATCAGCTGAGACGATTGCAAATTATCTTAATGCGGCAGCCAAGGCCTTTCTCATCTATCGCGTTCCGCGTGAAGATGCCATCGGCAAACGCACGTTGAAAATCAACGAGAAGTATTACGTGGTTGATCAAGGACTGCGCCGTGCCATCGGGTTCAACAATGCCAATGCAATTGACCAAGTTCTGGAGGGCATCGTCTATATGGAACTCAGGCGACGCGGATATGACGTTCACGTCGGCAAGGTAGACGATAAAGAGATAGATTTCATTGCGCGGCGCAGGGATGCAGTCTCCTACTATCAGGTCACCTATCTCATCGGATCACAGCAGACGGCAGAGCGCGAGTTCGGGGCTTTTGCCGGCATCCGCGACAATTGGCCTAAATATGTGCTGAGCATGGATGAATTCCCACAGACACGCGACGGTATTCAAGGAATAAACATCATCGAATGGCTGCTTGCCGACGATATTGCCCGACTTTGAATTCGTCTTCAGGACGATGGTTGAACATAACTTTCGCCTAATTCAAGTCCTCTTACGTCGGCTCTTCAACCAAGCTCTTCGTTAGTCCAACTTCAGGAAGGTACATTGGTCTTATGGCTAAGCGCAAACATATCGGCACCGTAATTCTCACGATACTGGTCGCGGCTCTGC
>JAIJJM010000683.1 GCA_022728415.1 Collinsella sp.
AATAAAAAACAGCTTCAGGTAATGAGGAATATCTCAATTTTTAAACATAAAATGCGAATTATTTAGTACAAAAAGTGAACTTCTGATGATCTTTCCCTGCGGGTCATGTCGCCCTGCCGCGCCGCCGGTTTTCCGCTCATGGTTTATTCCTTTTCTTTTACCTTACATGGCCATACAAATAGTTACCTATACTGTCTTTGAATATTGCCCTACCATTTAAAGCCCACCTATTTTTTGCGACAGCAAAGGGATTTCTTTTTTAATCCAACCTATCATTTCATTTTTTTCAAAACACACGTTAATGCCATTCACACTTCCACATTCACCAAAAGCATCAAAATAAATTTCACATTTATTATTACCTTTCGAAATGATACTAACCCCCCATCTTATATTGTTATATTTTTCTTTTCTGAAATACTTCATTTGCAATAAATCAATTATCTTACCAGCATAAAGATCGCTAATTTCATTCACCACCACTTTATATCTGTATATTTCATTAAGACCTTCCTTGCTAAGCGGAACTAACGTGGTAACATACGATGGAAGATTAATTATCTCTATCGTTTTCACGCTATCTATTCCACACAATTCATTCACTCGCCCCATCCCCAGTACCGAACCAGAAAATAGAGACAATAAAACCATCAAATATTTCATCATAAAAAACCTCACTATTCTGGCGTACCCGTTATTTTCATCGTCTGCAACGGTCCATCCACCCGATAAAAAGGCAGTCCACTATGAGCTCCTCTGGTACACTCACCTAAAGTTTTCGCCGCACGCGATTCAATTATTGTAATAACCCTTGCCTCTTCTTTATTCTCATATTTCTTATCTGTTCGGCTTAAAAGAGCCATGAAATTTTCCTTATCAAGAAGGTAATACTGCGCATGAGCAAACTCATGTCCCAAACCTAATGCAGGCGATTGTGATTTCGAGTTTAATTCAGTTGAACAAAATAAAGATGCTCTACTATTCCAATATATCGCCATATTATTCGAATTAAATCTAACATTGGTTCCTTCAATATACTCTATATTTATAGTTTCTTCAGAGCTTGATAAAAAATCTATAGTTTCTTTCATTTGTGAATCTTGTTTTAAATACTCAACAGCCTGATTAAAATCACTTGGATCACCGTTAACATGGAATTTTAAACCCAAAGAATCTATAAACCGAACAGGGTTTAATGGATATTTATACAGATTCCATTCACCTCTCAGCCCTATCGGGTCCTGGGTGATATATCTCCCCTGCAACGGATCATAGTACCGGTTGCGGTTGTAGTACAGCCCCGACTCCTCATCATACTGCTGTCCCGGCAGACGGAGTGACTGCTGAAGGTGCTGCGCGCTTTCCTCGCCCAGCAGGTTTCCCCACTCGTCATACTCCCCCTGCCACGCCGTTTCCCCTTCCGGGCTGATAAGCGCCAGCGGCAGCCCACGGTGGTCACAGTGGTAAAGATGAAGTTTCCTCTCCGGGATGTATTCCGCCTCCAGTTGCGCGGCCATCTGTTCCGCCGTCAGCCCGCACTGCGCAAGCCACTGCTGGCTTTCTTCACTCACGCTGCCCTGCCGCAGTTCCCGCTCCAGCCTCCCCAGCATCACCGCCAGCTCCGCCGGTAGCGTCACACCCGTGTCCTCCTGCAACACCTCCGCCAGGCT
>JAIJJM010000684.1 GCA_022728415.1 Collinsella sp.
CCGCCATGCCCACGCATACGGCCATCCTCGTGCAGTCCCGCGGAATCAGCGGCGGACAAATTCACACAGCATTCGTTCAGCATACTTACAGAAATAGGTAAATCAAGACGCTATAGTATTCGCCAAAAGATGCCCGGGAAAGGGAAAAGAATGCAAAATAACGACCAGCAGCAGAATGATCTTTGGATTAAGCAATCTCTCGGCGCTGCTTCAAACTGGGAAGAACTAGACGAAGCCGATCGAGTCTTCCTTCGGAAAGCAGCAGCATGGTACGCAATCATCGCCATCGGATTAGCTATTGGTGTGGGGATTCTCTCATTCACCATTCTGCAAGACGGCGCAAAGGCTACACTCGTGACTTCGTCGCTCGCCATCATTGGCGCGGTCTTTCCTGCGATAGAAAAAGTCGTGTCGGGATCGATGGAATACTTTGAATCAACAAACGAGAAACTTCATGTTGCAAAACTTAAATTGATGCGCAGTTATTTCAACCTATATGCATTGATTCTGGTCGGTGCTGCGCTTCTCGATTTCATTGCCGCAGCATTCCTCGGCCTGTGGCAATAACGTTTGGAGATGACGTGAAATGGCAGATGACATTTGCCGAATCTGCGGTAAAGAAGGGCCGCTGAGCTTTGAACACATCCCTCCTCAATCTGTGGGTAATGATCACACGGTGAAGCTCTATTCAGGCGTTGACGCCGTGAAGAGCAGCTTGACCGGGCAGGATGACATGGAAGGCCTGAAGTATCGGCAATTGCAAAGAGGTCAAGGATTCAAGACGATTTGCAGCTCATGCAATAGTTATCTTGGTCAAAACTACGTCAAGCCATTCAGTGAGTTCTATCGTGCAACTGGACAGCAAATCCTTGTCTCTGACTTTCAGGAAGGGGATAAATCCATTCATTTCAAGACAGATAGGCTCATGCCTCTTGCATTTGTGAAGCAGGTGATGTCGAACTTCTGTGTATCAGCTGGTGATATGCATGACTGTAAGGACTATCTCTTGGATAGGGAGAGCACTGTTTTCCCCCAGCGATACAGACTCCATATGTTTATAGTCGATAACCTGCGTGAACAAAAGCTGTTCACCGGATGGATGGTTCCCATATTTGCGGATTACACGTGCTGCAAAATGGCATGTATCAGGATACCGCCATTCGCTTTCACTTTGTTTGATCTCAGTTCTAGTAATAAGGTGCCTGAATGGCCAGGCAACATAACCGATTTAGCTAGAGTGCCGTGGGGAGAGAAACCTGGCATCGAGTTTCACTTGCCAGTGCTTAAAGCAGCGAATCATAGTCCGCTGTCATGGGGGAACGTTGGCTAAAGCCGATGGGGAACAGACGAAATAGGCCCGCAGGACTACGCCTGCGGGCCTAGTATGCACTGCCCCGTTTTGCCGGGACAGTTGCATGGTATCACCGTCTAACTGCCAACTGGAATACGAAAGTTGGCTCTAAGCAGCAGATGGGTGGTTGTTATTAGTTCATGGGCGGCTCCTTGGGATTGATAGTGGTGACGAGTTGGGCGAAGTCCGGCTCGGGGCCATCTCCATTGGGACTGCCATCACGGCCAGCGCCATCATCATTCGCGTCGTTTTCGTGTCCGGTGTGGCGGCCGTTGGCGCGGGTGAGGCGGATCGCGGCGGTTGCGCCGGTGCCGAGGAG
>JAIJJM010000685.1 GCA_022728415.1 Collinsella sp.
CTATCGGCGAAGGTGAGTTGATGGCTCATGATGTCCCTCTGGGATGCGCTCCGGATGAATATGATGATCTCATATCAGGAACTTGTTCGCACCTTCCCTTAGTCCACATAGGTTAATGGTGTGATCATTAATTCTTCAAATAAATCAAGATAGTTAACCCATCATGGAAGAGTTATGCGGCAATAACTTTGTATTTTTGAGACGAAACATAGTCACTCCACCATTGCATGAGAACCACACGTTCTGTGAGATACTCTGCACGATTGTAGGCTGCAATTATTTCATCTTTTTTCGAGTGGGCAAGGGCGGCTTCTAAGACATCAGTTCTAAACTTGCCACACTCCTCAGCCGCCGTTCTAGCGATTGATCGCATACCATGAGCTACAAGCTCACCTCCGAAGCCCATACGGATTATAGCCGCATTAGCTGTTTGTTCATGCATGTGATTGAGTGGAGCTTTGATACTGGGAAAAACCCACTCTCTATGCCCGCTGATGGCTTTCATTGAATCCAAGACTCGCAAAGATTCTTTGCTCAGTGGAACTTTGTGAGGCTTCTTCATTTTCATAAACTCCGCCGGGATGTTCCACATGCTGGTTTCTATATCAATATCTGACCATCTTGTGCGAACAGCTTCACCAGGGCGAACCCATGTGAGAAGTTGCCACTCAATCAGTAGCCTTGTTTCTAAACGGATAGAAGCATTGTTTAGAGCAACCAGGAAGCGGGGGAGTTCGGAAGGGGGTAATGCTGGCATATTCTGTTTTTTTGGCTTGCTGAACCGTTGCCCCAGGTTGTCAGCCGGATTGAATTCTATGAGTTCTTCTGTTGCTGCATAGCGGAAAATTTCATTCAGGCGGGATATGACGCGGCGAAGTGTTTCAAGGACACCTCGTTTTTCTATGGGGTCTAAATGCTGTTTAAGCATTTTAGGGCGAATCTCCTTAATGGGGGTATCACCCAACGTTGGAAAGATATTTCTCTCTAGGCTTCGCCAGATGTCGTTAGCATGATCCTGGGAGATGCCTGACGTTTTGACTTTCTCATCAAGCCACTTCTTGGCTACTGCTTGAAATGTATGTTCCGTTGCATCCTTAAGGGCATTGGCTTTGTGGGTGTTATGAACTTGTGGGTCTATACCATTTGCAAGCAACGACAAGTACTCATCACGTAAAGCTCGTGCCTTCGCAAGTGTAAGGTGAGGATAGGTTCCTAAGCTCACCTTAGTTCGCTTTTTGGTCACAGGCACTGCATATCTGAAATACCAATTTTTCTTTCCTCCCTTCGCTAAGGGGGCGATTCGCAGGAGCAAACCATCGCCGTCAAAAAGGTTAACCTCTTTCTCGGCAGGTTTGGTGCTTTTGATTTCAGTGTCAGTGAGCTTCTTAGCGATTTTTGCCATGTTTGGGACCCTCATGTTTTGGACCCTTTGTGTTGGGTCCCAAAAAGGGTGCCATAACGAGTAGATTCTAGCAATTCTCGGTAGACTACTATAGACGTAAAAAAGCCCGCAAGGCTGGTTCCATGCGGGCTTGATAGACTTCACTGAACTTCAATATATCAAAAATTGGTGGAGCTGGCGGGAGTTGAACCCGCGTCCGAAATTCCTACATCCTCGGTACTACATGCTTAGTCAGTCTTTACATTCGCTTGCCAGCTGCGGACGG
>JAIJJM010000686.1 GCA_022728415.1 Collinsella sp.
AACGACATTTTTAAGCTTTCCAAGAAGATCATCGGCGATGCCGGCTACGGTGATTACTACAACCATGGTCTGGGCCACGGCGTGGGCATCGACATCCATGAGCTGCCCAACTTCAACCGCAGCAAGAACATCATCGAGGTCGGCTCGGTTATCACCATGGAGCCCGGTGTCTACCTGCCCGGTGTGGGCGGCGTGCGCCTGGAGGACTACGGCGTGGTCACCGAGAACGGCTACGAACCCTTCACCAAGACGCCGCACGACCTGCACGTCATTGATTGCTAATACACCTCGGTAGATTTTGAGGCATGTCCCAAAAATCTACTTTTGCGGGGCGGGGCGTCCGGATCGATTCGGACGCCCCGCGTTCTCTTTTTATGCGCGCGCTGCAGGCGCCGTCTGCAAGTGTATAATTTCGGTCGTATGTAATTTGGACGCTTGTGCGTTCTGCCCATAACAAGAAAGGTCGCTATGCCTACCATTTCTACCGCCGACTTCAAGAACGGCCTCGGTCTCCGCATTAAGGACAAGGTCTACACCATCGTCGAGTTCCAGCATGTCAAGCCGGGCAAGGGCGGCGCGTTTGTGCGTTACAAGACCCGCGACATCAAGAGCGGCCGCGTCGTCGAGAACACCTGCAACGCCGGTACCAAGTTCGAGAGCGTCATGCTCACCACCCGTGAGTTCCAGTACCTCTACAACGATGGCGCCGATTACATCTTCATGGACAACGAGACCTATGAGCAGGTTCCCGTTCCCGAGGACATGGTGGGCGAGAACTCCAAGTGGCTGCGCGAGAACGACATCTGCCAGCTGCTCTTCGCCGACGATGAGCTCATGGGCGTGACTCCGCCGATGTTCATCGAGACCACCATCGTCCAAACCGACCCGGGCTTTAAGGGCGACACCGTCCAGGGTTCCACCAAGCCGGCCACGATCGACACCGGCGCTGTCATCCAGGTTCCCATGTACCTCAACGAGGGCGAGGTCATCAAGGTTGACACCCGCGACGGCAAGTTCGTCTCCCGCGTCTAGCAACCAACTCTTCTAGGAGGACTCATGCCCCAGGAAATCAAGATTGACGGCATCGGCATTTCGCCCGATGTTCTGACCGCCATCGTCTCGCGCGCCGTGTCGGATGTCGAGGGCATCGCCTCCGTTGGCGTCAAGGACCTTGCCACCAACCTTGTCTCCATGATGCTTTCGTCCAAGGCCCCGGCTTCCGAGCCGGCGGTCGAGGCCGAGGTCGTCGGTGACAAGCTCGCACTCACCGTGCGTGTCGTGGTGTTCTTTGGCTATCCGTTCAAGAAACTCGCCGAGGCCGTTCGCGCCGCCGTGGTCGCCGCCATCGATGCCCAGGTGGGCGTCGAGGTCGAGCGTGTTGACGTTTGTATCGACGGCCTCGTTTTCCCCAAGGAGTAACCTTTGAGCCTTAAGGTTTATCGCGGGCGCACGCTTGCCCGCAGTCAGGCGCTGCAGCTGCTCTTTCAGGCCGAGGCCACGGACAGCCCGCTCGAGCGCGTCCTCGAGGGCGATTTCCTGATTTCGAAGGGTCCCCTCGACCCCTACGCGCTGGAGCTGTGCCGTGGTGCCTACGAGCACATCGACCGCATCGACTGCGCCCTGCGCGCCATCGCAAAGAACTGGGATCTTATGCGCATGCCAGGCGC
>JAIJJM010000025.1 GCA_022728415.1 Collinsella sp.
CGGGAAAAGCGCCCGATCGAGCGCATCGGAACTTCCCTGGTACAGAATGTCCTCGAGCCCGACGAAAGGAACGGAGGCGACACCGGGATCCATTGTCCCCACGATCGCCTTGACCCGGTATCCGTCGAACAGGGGCGCAGCGTCGCCCTTTTGCGCCAAATTCGAATAGTCGCACGTGATGAGCTGGACGTTCGGCCTTCCCGGCAGGCTGTTCTGAACGATGCCGCGAATCTTGTCCGCCGCGTCGATCCCCGACTCCGAGCAAAACGCGACGGCATCGTTCTCGCGCGAACCGCGCACGATGCTGTAGCCCGGGGCGCACACCTCGGCGGCACGGTCGAGCACGCCGGAAAGATCTGCATGGGCGATGAGCGCGCTGCCCACCTCGAGGGCAAGCCCCGTCGACACGTTGTTGACGATATGAATGTCGCAGGCGGTAAGCCCGCTAATGGCATCGTTGATTTTCTCCAACGAGCCCATATCGACCAGAATCACCATGGATTTACAATGGGCGTAGCGTTCGAGCAGCCGCGACAGCTGCCCTACGATCTCGGTGACATCTTGGTCGTACGTCATGTCGATCGCCTCGAACACGTGCGTCCGCAGGATGCGGTCGGCAGCATCGGCGATACTCGTGGCGGTCGAGTAGCCATGGCAGACGATTACGCCCAGATAGTCCCTCGGTCCGCCCGTCGCGCGCAGCGCGTCCCCCACCTCGATGAACAGGATCAGCTGCGAAAGGTCATCGAGCTCCATGCCGAGGGCGATCTTGGTCTTGGTTGCGACCTGTTCGACGACCGTCGCCGTGCCCGGCTGATTCTTGGCAAGCAGGCCGAGCGCACGCTTGATGCGCCCCGCGTTGAGCTGCCGCCATTTGGTGAGGTTGACCCCACCCCATAGCTGCATGAAGAGCGACTGCGCGATCGAGCGCGTTATCTTTCGCGTTAGCTCGATACCGTATGCACGGTTAACCTCCTCGACCACCGGCCCCAGCAGCTGCTCATATGAGCCGATACGGGGATTGGCGCTCTGATTCTCAAAGTTCATGTAGTCATCGTAGGCGTGCACCGATATAGTCGCACCGGTGAAGAACTCCGTGAAGCTGATATCCACCGCATCGAGTGCATCGACCGGGTCGATGATCTTCTGGAAGAGCCTGATTACGCGAGCCGAGGGATCGTTGACGTCCTTGTCGCCGCTGATGATCTGGTCATCATCGGGCTCGGGCTCCGCATGGCCAATCACGCTCGACGGCAGATTGTATGTCTGGATGGTGAGAATCTCGCTGTCGCGGTTGAGATAGGCGCTGGCGCAACAGTTGGTAATGCACGCGCGAAGGCCGTCGATGTTGTCCTTGAAATCGGCGTTGACGAGCGCCCTCAGGGCACCGCGGCTCATCGCGATATCGGCGCCCACCCGACGACCCTCGACGCGAAGATAATGCATGACGAGCGACGTCCGCTCCTCGATGCCGCGCTCCGCGAGGCGAGGAAGGTTCACCAGGATCGGCACGTATCGCGCGATGGCGCGCACGACCTCGCTATCGGACGGACGATTGGTCGACAGGAGAAAGCGCGGCGGTTGGACATCGGCCCGGTCGCCGTCATCCCCGCTCCCGATACGCTGGAGAATCTGCTCGCGAACCGCCGGGCTCACATGGTCGAAGCAGCTGAGATAGATCACGCCGCTCCGAGCCTCCGCCGCAGCACCACCGTGACCGCCATCACCGAAGACGGCGCGTTCGAGATCGGCATCGCGCCCCTCATAGCACGCGCAATCGATGTGGACATAGCGGGCGCCTTGGGGCAGGGCACCGCTGTTGACGCCGTATTCGAACGTCAGCTCGCTCATTAGTCGCTTTCCGGTACCGTGCTCACCGACCAACAGTGCCGGAAGCCCATGTGGCGGGTAGCGGATCGCGCTTTTGAGATGGTCGATGCACGTCCCATAGCTCAACTCGAACCCGATCGCCTTGTCGAAATCGTGGGCCTCGTCCATTCCGACAGTCTCGAGCAGCTCTTGCATCGTGGCGAACTCGAACTTATCGAACTTGCGCCGAAAAAAGCGCTCCGCCGCATGGCGATGGAAAAAGATTACGGGGCGCGCGTTCACCTTGATGGCCAGCCCCTGCCGCACCAGCTCATTGAGATACTGACTGGCAAGGCTACGGCTCACATGGCATTCGGAGGCGATGTTCGCCGTCGTAAAGGTACGGATGTTGTCCGCATCGAGATCCCGCGTAAGCCTGTCAAGCCTCTCGAGCACTTCCGCCTTGGTGTCGTATGAAATCATGCCAAACCTCCGTGAGCCGTTCGGATGTCCACGATTGTAGCCAAGGCGGCAGCTTGTCGACACAATTTAATCTGTAACAGCCCAACAGAGTCGACAGACGGTCGTTCACGGTGCGCTATTGCACGCGACTCACCGAACCACGCGCATCGAGCGCGAGCTCGATGTCTGCGGGAACATGGGAGTCGAGAACCAGCCGAACATTCCTTCCGTCACTCATCTCGTACCAAGCCTCCGCCTCCAAACGCGTCGCGCCACCAATCACCTTGCGGTGGATGAGGCGGTTGCGGAGCATCTGCTCATCCGCGGAAAGAAAGACCGTCTGATCCGCCATTGCGGCGAGATCCCGCCATCGGGGCTCGTCGAGGAGAAGATAATTGCCCTCGATGAGGACGATTTCACCCGTGATATTAATCACACCTGGAACCACGTCGTGGAGCTCTCGCGAATAGGCCGGCCACGGAGAAGGCGCCACATGGCGGAGGTCGGAAATTGAATGGGATAACGCCTCGACATCAAACGTGAACGGCGCACCCTTACGAGATCGCAGCGTTTTGCGCTCTCCATCTTCAACAACAACATGGCTGTCGAGATAGGCATTGGAGTAATGGAACCCATCCATTCCAATTGCTTGAACCCTGGGCATATCGGACATCGTCGAGGCGAGCCTTTCCAAGAAAAGGGCAAGCGTCGTCTTTCCCGTACCGGGCGGCGCGGCAAGCAGTATGACGATGCGCCCCTGCGAGTTCGACTCACGCAGCCTCGCCCATTCAGTCAACAACGGCTTGAAAACGTCCTCAACATCGCAATCGCGAAAGGACGCATCGTACGTCAGTCCGTTTACTTCAAGCTCGAGCTTCATGCCCTTATACCCCTTACTCCCGCCCCGTTACGGCTGCGTCACAAGGCGGTAGCCGATGCCCACGTGCGTCTGGATATAGCGCGGATGCGCGGGGTCGGACTCGATCTTCTTACGCAGCGTGCCCATAAAGACACGCAGGCTCGCCAGATCGCTCTTAGTTGCCGTGCCCCAAATCTCGTGCAAGATAAACTGGTGCGTGAGCACCTTGTCGGCGTTATGGGCCAACAGGCACAGCAACTTGTACTCGATCGGCGTCAGGTGCAACTCCTCGCCATCCATCGTGGCGATGCCGGCATCAAAATCGATATGCAGTTCACCGGTATCGAACGAGCCCTCGGACGCACCCATGCCAATCTGCGCATACGAGAGGCGCCTGAGCGTCGTGCGAATACGCGCGAGCAGCTCCTCGACCGAAAACGGCTTGGTCAGATAGTCGTCGGCGCCGGCATCGAGCGCGCGAATCTTGTCCGCGTCCTCGCTGCGCGCCGAGACCACGATGATCGGCATGCCCGACCATGCGCGCACCGATTCCACCACCTTGACGCCGTCCATATCGGGCAGGCCCAGATCGAGCAGCACAATGCTCGGTGCCTGCGATGAGGCGGCGGCGATGGCGGCATGGGCGGTTTCCACAGCCATATGGCGCAAGCCGTGCGCCTCGAGCGCGGCAACGATAAGATTGCGGACGGCGGGGTCGTCCTCAACGACCAAGATGAGCGGTTTTACGGCAGAGTTCGGCACAGCGCTACTCCTTATCAAACGAAACGTCGGCGGCGGGAAGCTCAATCGTAAAGACCGAACCGTGCGGGTCCGCCGCGGCAACCTCTATGCTACCGCCATGTGCCAGCGCAATGGAGCGGCAGAGCGAGAGACCCAGGCCCACGCTGCGGTGGCTGTCGGCAAGACCGTGGTTGGCGGTGTAGAACGACTCAAAGATGCGCTCGCGATCATCGGGCGCAATGCCCGGGCCATCATCGGCAACCGAGCACGTCACGCGCCCGCCGTCGACATCAATCGAAATCACGATATGCGAGCCTGCGGGCGTATAGGTGATGGCGTTATTCACCAGGTTCACCACCAGCTGCACCATCAGACGCGCATCGACATTGACCAGCGCCGGCTCATCGCACGCCACCACTTTAAGGTCGTGCTCGCGCACGGCCGGGTTCACATGGCGCAGCGCCTCCTCGACGATATCGTCCATGAGCTCGAGCGTAGTCGAAAGATGCATGCCGCCGCCTTCGAGTTTGGTGATGGCGAGCAGGTTCTCGACGGTGGCGTTGAGCCATTGCGCATCAGAGCGAATGGACAGCAGCATGCTGCGGCGCGTCTGGCTATCGAGCACGGCGGTGCCGGTCGAGCCCTGGTCGAGCAGCACATCGGCGTTACCCGAGATACTGGTGAGCGGCGTGCGCAGATCATGCGAGATGGAGCGCAGCAGGTTGGCGCGCAGCTGCTCGTTCTTGGCGAGCACCGCCGCCTCCTCGCGGGCCTCCATGGCGCGGGCACGATCGAGTGCCAGCTCGCCTTCGCTCACGATAGCATCGGCAAGAGTCCGCTCCTCGGAGGACAGAGCATCGGACTCGGCGACAATAGCGAGCACCCCCACCACCGAGGCGGGATCGCCCGCGCGTACCATGGTGTCGCCCGAGCGCACCGTCAGGTAGATGCCGTAGAACGCCGAGCCACCAAAGGTGGCGTCGAGCGGTGTTCCCACGTAGACCGAAGCCGAGAGCAGCGGCGGCATCTGGGGTGCCAGCTGATGCAGCGACGCGGCATCGCCCACGGCCGTATACGTCGCGCGCGGCAGCAGGTCATCGTCCTCGGCGTCGGCGCTGTACCACACGACCGGACAGCCCGAAAGACGCGCCAGCTGCGTGGCCACGGCATGCACAATCTGCTGCTCGTCGGCGCAGCGCTGCAACATGCGATTGGTCTCGAGCACCATCTGCGTGCGGCGATCGCTTGCCGCGGCCTGCGCCAGGGCGCGGCGCAGGGCCAGAGCGATCGAGCTTGACACGAGCGAGACCGCGAACATGATGAAGAACATGCCCGGATGGATGTGGTCGATAAGCGTTAAGGAGTAACGCGGCTCGATAAACAAAAAGTTGTAGAGCGAAACGGCGGCGGCAGAGCTCAGCAGACAGTACAGGCGGCTCCAGGTAAAAAATGCGCACAGCTGCACCGCAAGCACATACACAATCATGATGCTCGGGGCAAGACCGGGGCGGTCGAGCACCGCGCCGACAACCGTCGCGGCCGCGAGCAACCCCGCCACCACGCAGGTGTCGTACAGAGGGCCGCGCCGCGTCTGCGTCGAGCGCCTCCACCAAAAACTGTCGGCAAGATCGCCATCCGAGCGAACATCCATCGACACCGCGCCCTCCCTCAAAAAAACCACCACGAAGGGGACAGGCACCTTTGTGGTGGTTTTCCCTCGTGGTGGTTCCAAGTGTAAAGCCTTTACAACCTGCGGTCGCTAGACAAACAGCACGTGCGCGAGCAGGGCACATACGCACGCCGCGGCAAATACCAACGCCACAACCGAGATCACGCGATCGACAATATCCATGTTGGCTCGGTTCGTAAAGAACTGGTCCTCGGCGGCGTCGATACCCGCCTCGCGCACATCAAGTGTCCTTGCATCCATGTTTACCTCCCCAGCTTTCATTTCATCCATCGATGATCAACTCCGTGTAGCCCGCTGGCGACTACGGGCGCTCGTTGGGAGCCAGGCGCTGCATCTTGTTCACGGCCTTGAACTTGGTGAACAGCGGCACGTACTCAAAGCTCACGTTGGAGTTCTCCAGGCCGTACCAACGCGCGGGCGTGCCGGCAGCGCGGCGGATGATGTACTTGAGCGTAATGGCCGTGCGCTCGCTGGGCTCCACGTCGCTCTCGGGCGCCAGCAGCTTGCGGATCATGACGAACTTGAACGTACCGATGTTGCCCGGGTCCTTGTAGACCGAGTAGTCGTGCTTTTGCGGCGGCAGCTCACCGGTGGCGGCAAGGTCCTGAACGACCTGACGCAGGTAAGCATTGACGCGCTGGTTGACCTTATAGCCCAGGTACAGATGCACGCGGAAGACGTAGTCGGTATCGAACGTCTCGACCGAATAGGCAAACGTATACGGCTCGTCCATGGTCTCGACGTTCACGAACCACCAGGCGCGAGCGCGCTTGGGATGCTTGTCCAAGATCGAGTAGACGATATCGCGGTCGATATAGTCGGTGTTAGTGTCCTTGGTCAGGTACACGATGTTGTCGCTCATGCGCTCGTAACGGTCGTCGTCGCGCAGGCGCTTGAGCTGCGGCAGGTAGCTGCGCAGCGGCAGCAGCGTAAACTGGCGCTGCTCGACCGCCGTGCCGTTGTACCAGCACACCATGATGCTCATGATGAGCGCGGCCATAAGGATGGTGAAGTAGCCGCCATGGAAGAACTTGGTGAGCGAGCTCACAAAGAAGAAGCCCTCGAGCATGAGGAAGAATGCGACGAAGATCCACGGCGCAACCTTGAGCTTGCGCTCCACGTGCAGATAGAAGAAGAGCAGCAGCGTCGTGCACATCATGGTGAGCGTAATGGCCAGACCGTATGCGGCCTCCATGTGCGCCGAGTTCTGGAACAGCAGCACCACGATGACGCAGCCCACGAGCATGACGTTGTTGACCATGGGGATGTAGAGCTGGCCCTTGGTCTCGGCAGGATAGAAGACCTGCATGTGAGGCATGAGGTCCAGGCGGCTGGCCTCGGATACCAGCGAGAAGGCGCCGGTGATGAGAGCCTGCGAGGCAATGATGGCCGCGACGGTGGAAAGGCCGACGGCAAAGGGGCGCAGGCCCGGGGCGAGCATCTGGTAGAAGGGGTTGAGGTCGGCGATACCCATGAGCTCCGCGTTGCCGGCGTTGTTGATGAGCCACGCGCCCTGGCCCATGTAGGACAGCAGCAGGCAGCACTTAACGAACGGCCAGGTAGCGTAGATATTGCCGCGCCCCACATGGCCCATGTCGGAGTAGAGTGCCTCGGCACCGGTGGTGGCGAGGAAGCAGCTGCCCAAGATCATGATGCCCGCATGGTTGTTGGGGCTCAGCAGAAAGCCGATGCCACGCAGCGGATTGAGGCACAGCAGCACCGTGGGATGCTGAAGGACAAAGAACAGGCCCGTACCGCCCAGGAACAAAAACCACAGCGTCATGATGGGACCAAAGGCGCGACCGATCTTGGCCGTGCCGATGCGCTGCACCAAGAAGAGTACGATGATGATGGCGAGCGTGATGGCGACAACGCGGCCCTGGTCGTCACCGAGCACGGCATGAACCGCCGGGATGGTGCGTAGGCCCTCGATAGCCGTAGTCACGGTAACGGCAGGTGTGAGGATGCCATCGGCGAGCAGCGCGGCGCCGCCCAGCATAGCGGGGATGATGAGCCACTTGCCACAACGCTTGACCAGGCTGTACAGGGCAAAGATGCCGCCTTCGCCGTGGTTGTCAGCACGAAGCGAGATCAGCACGTACTTGACGGTCGTCAGCAGCGTGACCGTCCACACGACAAGGGAGAGCGCGCCGAGCACGAACTCCTCCGTGACGCTTCCGATGCCGCCGTTGCCGGCGACGAGCGCCTTGGTTACATACATGGGGCTGGTGCCGATATCGCCATACACCACGCCCAACGTGACGAGCATCGCCGAGATGCTCACAGGAATCGCAGCGTGCGAAGCTGCCTCCTTGGCCTTTTGTTCCATAAGCCGGTTTCCTCCCAACTTTAACGTTCGAGGGGATTATAGGTAATCGGCCCATGTTTGAATGGCACCGTTTTCCCAGCTAGACAAACATTTATACGGCCTTTAGGTCACCGCGGTGATATGGGATGCGACAAAGGGACAGTCCCTTTGTCGCATCCGTCATTTTCCAAGCCAGTTTTTGAACCACCACTCCATGGAGCGGCTCATCTCGGCCATAAAGGGACTGGTATGTTTGCGGGTGTAGATATCCACCACGCGCTCTCCCACCTCGCGGGCGTGCGGGCGAAACATCGCATCCATCTCGGCCACCTGCGCATCCATAGTCGCGGCATCCGCACGGCGGTAGCGTTCCTCGTGCACCAGGTTCACCACGGGATGCGCGATCGCCGGACGCTCCTTTCGGGGCGTGCCGATGATGAGCATCGACAGCGGCATGGTATAGGGCGGCAAATCCAGCAGCGCGGCAACTTCCTCGGCGTTCTCGATGACATCGCCGATATAGCAACTCCCCAGCCCCAGGGCCTCGGCGGCAACCACGGCGTTTTGGGCGGCGATCACGGCATCCTGCGCCGCGATGGCAAAGTCGCCCAGACCCGGCGCACGACGGGGCGACTTGCCCGTGCGCTCTACAAACTCGGGCTCAAAGCAGCCCACATGCTCAAACAGATCGATCCACTTGGCATAGTCGACTACAAATATAAGTGCCCAGGGCGCCTTGGCGATCATGGGCTGATGGTCGCACAGGTCGGCCAGACGGTCCAGCCTGGCCTGCTCGCGAATGCTCACGATGGAATACATCATCATGGCGCCCGCCGACGGTGCGCGACTCGCCGCATGCAAGATCGCCGCCCGCTGCTCGTCGGTCACCGCTACGGGACGGTCGTTGTCATCGCGCGCAAAAGCGCGCGTGGACGAACGGTGCTCCAAAATGTCCAGCACCGCATTGCCCGTAGTCTCGACCGGATAGCCGCACGTATCCACGACCGCAGCTCCGTCGCCGCCCATGTCCGCCTTGCAACCCTGCTCACCCATCGCCCTACCCTCGCCATTTCTTTAAGGAGCCTTTACGTTTCCGTGTAATTCCCGTCCATTATCGCGCAGGTCGCCACTACATTGCGCAACACCGCCACATGCGCGCGTTAATATGGCTGGTTGTGTGCAGCCACCAAATGCGGCGCATAGCTTGGTAACAATCGGGTACCCCCCGCTTTCGTAGGTTTTAAGTTTGTGAGGAGTCTGAGCATGTTTGCAGCCGCTATCTCGCTCGTCGGTCTTGCGGCGACCGTCCACTTTGTTTTACGTGAGATCAAGACCGTCAAGGCACAGTCGGGCACCGTTGCCAAGGGCGCTATCGCCTGGAGCGTCACCTTCGGTCTGTTCCAGGTCTTTTTGACTATTTGGGGCGCCGTGGGCCTCGTCGCCCAAAACGAGCCGCTCGCCTTTGTGATGCTCATCCTGACCAATGCCATTCTCACCGGCTGCGCCTGGGCCAGCATCGCCCGCGACCGCATCGCCCCGCGCGTCTTCGCGTTCGCTGCTACCGATGCCCCCGCACCCACCGGCAAGCTCGCCCGCCTGCGCGGTGCCTTTGTGGGCCGCCCGCTCGTCGCCTCCGTCTTGTGCCTGCTGCTCGCCGGCGTCTTTGCGCTGCTGGGCATGGAGGTCTCGTCCAACCACGATTTTACCTGGGTCTACCCCCTGTGCATCCTGCTCGAGTGGGCCATCATCACCACGCTCATGGTCGGCCTGTTCTTCCTATTCCAGCGCCACGGCGCAGCTCCCGCGGTCCTGGCCTTTGCCCTCTTTGTCCTGGGCATTGCCGAGTTCTTCGTCATCACGTTTAAATCCATGCCCATCCAGCCGGGCGACCTTTCGGCCATCTCCACCGCCGCCGCGGTCGCCGGCAACGGCTACACCTTCTCAATCTCGCTGTTCTGCGTGTTGTCCATGGGCTTTACCGCCATCGCCATGCTGCTGTGCGAGTACGCCGGCCTGGCAGCACCGCACCGTCAGAGGGGTGCCGCCAACGCCAAGCGTATGCTGCTCACCAACCTGCTCGTGGCTGTGCTGTGCCTGGGCGGCGTGACCGCACATGTCACACTCGTCGACTACTACAACACCCTCGGCATCACCGTCTACACCTGGCGTCCGCTCGAGAGCTACTGGCGCGAGGGTTACCTGCCCGCTTTCATTAGCGCAGCGCAGTCCATCAAGCCGCCCAAACCCGCCGACTACTCTGTCGACGATGCCAAGGCCACGCTCAAAAAGTACGCCAAGGCCTACGACAAGTCCGACGCCGCCAAGAGCGACGAGCGCACCGCCGCAAAGGAGCAATTCGACAGCGAGAAGCCCACGGTCATCGCCATCATGAACGAGACCTTTTCGGACCTATCCATCTACCAGAACATGCACGCCGGCTACGAGGGTCCGCAGTACTTTAAGAGCCTGTCCAACTGCCTCAGCCGCGGCAAGCTCTATGTGAGCGCCTACGGCGGCGGTACCGCCAATACCGAGTTTGAGTTTATGACCGGTAACTCCATGGCCAACCTGGGCTCGGGCGTCTATCCCTATACCATCTACAACATGGAGACGACCGAGAATCTTGCCGAGCAGTTCAAGTCGCTCGGATATTCCACCACGGCCATGCACCCCAACCACGCCACCAACTGGAACCGCGAGAACGTCTATAAGGACTTTGGCTTTGACAAGTTCCTGTCCATCAACGATTTCCAGGGCGCCGATACCCTGCGCGGCATGGTGACCGACCAGGCGACCTACGACAAGATTCTGGAGCTGCTCGACCAGAACGCCGATCCGCAGTTCATCTTCGACGTGACCATGCAGAACCACTCGGGCTACGACACGGGTCTGGTGCCGGTCGACAAGCAGATGCACCTGAATATCGACACGACTGACCTGGACACTAAGACCGTCGAGGACGGCACGCTCTCCGATGTCGATGAGTATGTCTCGTGCATCGAGCAGTCCGACCAGGCGTTGCGCTACTTCCTCAACGCCTTGAGCAAGCTCGACCGCAAGGTGGTCGTGGTGTTCTGGGGCGATCACCAGCCGTTCTTCCCGTCCAAGTTCAATGACAAGTGGTTTACCGGCGAGGACGATGCCACGCACCAGGAACGTCTGTGGCAAACCGACTACATCATCTGGGCCAACTACGACGTTGCCGGTTGCAACCAGACGAGTGAGGTCGACGACCTGTCCACCAACTACCTGTCCACCCAGCTGATGCAGCTGATCGGCGCCCCGCTTTCCGACTATCAAAAGGCGCATATGACGCTGCGCGAGTCGCTGCCCGCCATCAACTCCGTGGGCTACGAGGACGCCAGCCTGCGCTGGGCGCTTTCCTCCAACGTCACCGGTGACGACGCCGCCGCCGCTGCCGCCACCAAGGCACGTGAGGATTACGCCAAGATGCAGTACTACGAGATGTTCCGCGACGGCAAGAACGTGTACACCGAGCACTTCCAGACCGAGGCCAACGAGACCGACCCCAACCTAGCACCGGGTACAACCAAGATCAAGTAGCGACACGTCTTAACTGGTTCGTCTGCCCGGGCGGCGCGGAACGTAAGGTTCCCTGCTCGGACAGTCCTGCTCGCACGGAGAGCACATTAAGTGCTCTCCGGCTCGTGCGGAACTCACGATGAACCTTACGTTCCGCGCCGCTCGGGCAGACACCTCGGTGTTGAGGCGTGGCTTTTCATGAGAGCATCCGCAACATATATAAGTTGAAGGCCACGTCATGTGGCCTTTTTTGCGTCCGGAAACCGTGTCCCAGAATTCACGTTCGGAGTGGGATGCAGTTTCCGCTTGTGGCTCCGTTGGGAAACTCCATCCCACTCCGATTGCAAATTCCGGGTCGCATTTTCCGCCAAGCCCCTCAACCGGAAACTGCATCCCATTCCAAAGCCAAATTCCGGGACGCTTTTTCCGAGAGCCCGCCCATCCGGAAAGCCCGTCCCACTCTGAATACATCCGGCAAACGCATGCGAGCGTGCCGTCCAAGACGGCCTCGTCATCGGGGTGATATAAAATGTCACCCCAAACGCTTGCCACGGTTGCACCCACGAGTGTCAAGAAAAAAGCCTCGAGAACTTCGAGGCTTTCACATTTGTATTGTTTTGCACGAAGGACCGCGAACGGCGAAGCTACTCGCCCAGCACGGCCTTCTTGGCCGCTGCCGCCATATGGTCCAGATCATCCTTGGTGGGATGATCCTTTGCGGCAACCCAGTTGTCGAGCAGCAACTTAGCGCGGGCGTTGTCGGGATCTTGCTCGAGCATGGCCTCGTAGCGCTGTTTGACCGCGGGGCCCATCTTGCCCTGGCACATTGCCCAGCCCACCAGCTCGGCATCATCGGCCAAATTGGAGGTCACACGATCGATAATCTGCTGGTAATATCTCTGACTGGCACCAAAACCGCAGGTACCAAACAGAAAGACGCGCTTGCCGTGCAAGGCGGAGAGCAACGCCGCGACCGAAGGTGTGCATGCGCCCTTGTCGCACCAAAAACCGACGAGCACCATGTCGGCCGCACAGGCGCCCTGCGCCTCGAGCGCAACC
>JAIJJM010000687.1 GCA_022728415.1 Collinsella sp.
CCGATCGGTCGCTTCAAGTCCGAGAAGTTCGACGTCACCGTCGCCGACGGCGGCTCCGGCAAGCTCACCTGCGAACTGCGCGACGAGCTGCTCGGCATCCAGCTCGGCGAAGTCGAGGACCCGCACAACTGGATGTGGAAGGTGTGCTGAAACGCCCGCTGATTAGGCATTGAGACCCCTTGCGAACGCCAATGTTTGCAAGGGGTCTCGTTGTATCTTGGGTAAGATTTCCGGTATCTAGGAATGTCATTCTCCAACATTCTCCAACAAACTTGCGGATTGGGCTGCGGGACGGTTTCGGCGTGGCGGAATCGACGGTGATTCGCTCGAAAAATCAAAATCGGTTTTTGTATAAATATTCATGTAAGCCTTTTAGTATCTATTTATGTATGTTCACATGTCGGTGTGAGCAATAATCAGCGTTGACTATGACTCACTATTCCCATTATGGTGTGACTATCTGTTATCATGTGAGTGTGAATAAAAAACCCTATGGAGGTGAAGACTCCACAGGGTTGAAAAACGAAACCCTAGCAAGAGTTCCACTCCCAAGTTTAGTCGAGGGCGTGGAGGAAAGATGACGGAACAGATGGGCTACCGCAATGTAGATCGCGTATATGCTCTTGCAAGCCAAGGCAAATTCTCCAAGACTGATGAAAACGGCAAGCAGACGCTAGACCTACTGGCTTTGTCGATGATGACCTACATGGCCTCGAAGGTAATCGACAAAGAGGATGTGAACGCCGTCGTATATCAAGACCGTGCCTACTGGTGTTATTGGGAGGGTTGGGACAAGATGATAGAGGGTATGGGCATGGTCATCGACTCCAAGGAACATGATTTAGACACTGCCGCAGAAACAACAATGGCCCGCACACGGACAGCGCGAAACCGACTGAGCCGTGGTGCAAAGTTTTTACAAGAGCAGGGCTGTATAAAGCAGCTAAAGGCTCCGATTCCTCTAGCGGGGAAGAATGCCATCTGGCTTCTGTTGCTTGGTAATGAGAGGGAGAACCGCGAAGCTGAGCGAATCGCCCGATTGTATTTCAATCTTCCGCCCATGAAAGCTTGACACTCCCCATGGCTAAAGCCAGGGGCTTTACGGCGCAAATCGGTAAATACGCGAAAACCGCCCCTCCGTCCAGCGTTACTGCTGGGGGAGGGGCGGTGGTATTTATTCGCTGCGACTACTTGCCGGCCATGCGTACCGGGTTGTATGCGACTCCGAATCCTGCGGCGATCAAACGCTCGATATTGACCTTATCGAAGACACAGTTCCAGTGCCATTATCCGTCATCAGAAAAGCCGTGGATTTTGATTGATGTAAGTTTTGGCACGCCAAAACTTACATCAATCAATGAAAAACGTCAAAAAACGCCCTATTTTTAGATGTCCATGTAAGTTTCAGATGACATCAACGTCATCTTCCCCTCATAAAGTGTCAGGAAAAGTTGAGGGTGAGTCGGTGCTTGGCACGTCCCATGATGGGGCTGAGGGAGACGGTCGAGGTGTGGGCTGAGGGGTGACGGGAGTGTCTGGCGCTGGGCGAGTGGTGTTGGTTGATGGTTGCTGTTGGATGGGTGCGGGTTGTGATTCGGATGTCCCGGCTGGCGCGGATGGTGCTTCTTCTGTTTGTTGAAGGACGCACTGAGCTGAGA
>JAIJJM010000688.1 GCA_022728415.1 Collinsella sp.
GCACCAGCGGCAACGCGCCGAGCGCCGATGCCATCCAGCTGGGACCCCAACCGTTAACGGCGCCGCTCGCTCCCCAGTGCGTGGGAATCTGCGCCGGCAGGCTCGGCATCACCATAAGGTGCGCTGCGACGTTGGCGACGCACAGAGCGATCAGCGCAATCCACACGCGCGACGATACCCCCGTGGCGTGAATGCCCTTGTTTTCGTTATTCATCCTTATCACCTTCAGTGTCTGTAAAGCCCATAAACCAACCGATCAAGTCCTGCATGACGGTGGTGTTTAAGCCGTAAACGATGTTTTGGCCATGGCGTTCGTCGGTCACCAACCCGGCGTTTTTGAGTGTCGCCAAGTGATGGCTCAGTGACGGCTTGCTAATGTCAAAATGCTCGGCAAGCTCCCCGGCCGTGCAACTGCCCTCGCGCAGCAGTTCCAAAATACGTCGCCGCGTAGGATCGGCCAGCGCCTTAAAACCCTCTCCCGGCATAGAACCTCCTCTCACTGGCTCGTTCGACGCGTACACTATACTCTATATTTAGATGTTTGTCTAACTATCTAATACAGGAACATCTATAGAACATTCGTTCGCGTTTAGCTACAATGGAAGTTGAAGCAGATGGGCCAGCTCCCTCTACCCAAGAAGGAGATGGACTATGAGTATTGACGATGTCCTGACGTTGTTATTACTTGTAATCGCGGCCGTGGAGCTCGGCATCCACATTGGAGGTCGAATGAAATAGCCGCCCCCGCGTAATGCGAAGACGGCCACTTCTCACGCCAAAAACGTGTTTCGGAGTTGGCTAACCCGCGGCAACGGGTGCCATCTGCTTCATCTTATGAGAATCCCCGTCTCATTTCAACAAGCCCCAAGGGCTCAAATGGAATCGCGATAATACCTATAATGGCGATAGCTAAAACACGATTTGCTTCCCCATCGGAGGATATCCATGACCGAAACCATAGCCGCTTCACCCATCGAGACGCGCGACACCAAGCTCGAGATCATCGTGGGCCGCGAGGCACTCGACAAGCTCGCCGCTGCCACGGTGCTGGTACTCGGCTGCGGCGGCGTGGGCTCCAACTGCTGTGAAGCACTTGCCCGCGGCGGCATTGGCCATTTCGTAATTCTGGATAAAGACATCATCGCGCCCAGTAACATTAACCGTCAGGCCATTGCCTTTCACAGCACCATCGATAAGCGCAAAGTGGACGTTATGGAGGCTATGATCCACGACATCAACCCTGCCGCCACCGTCATCAAACGCACCGAATACCTGTTGAGCGATAACATCGACGAATTCTTCGCGAGCGTTTTTGAGCAGACAGGTGGCAAGCTCGACTACGTCGTCGACGCCATCGACACCATCTCCGCCAAGCTCACCGTTGCCAAATATGCTCAGGACCACGACATTCGCCTGGTGAGCTCCATGGGCGGCGGCAACAAGCTGCATCCCGAGTGCCTGCGCTTTGCCGACATTTTCGAAACGGTCCGCGATCCCATGAGCCGCATCATGCGCAAAGAATGTAAGAAGCGCGGAATCAAGAGCCTACATGTACTGTTTAGCTGCGAGGAGTCGGTCAAGACCCAGCGTCGTGACCCCTCCAACATCCACGAGCGCACCGAGCTCGGAACCGCCAGCTTTATGCCGCCCATCAT
>JAIJJM010000689.1 GCA_022728415.1 Collinsella sp.
ATGGGCGACGTGCAGCATTTTGCCGATGACGTTATCGCCCAGCGCGGCGTGCGGCACGGGCATTTGCAGTGCTTGCCGAAGGAAGATTAACACCTACCCACGCGCCGTTATTTCCTGACGGCGCAGTAAATTCCTGCCAAATATCGACTCACGTCACATTTTTTTGATCACGATTTGGTCCCTCAAAATGTGAGACGCTTCGATCCTCTTTTTCTCCCGTTCACCTACTATACGCTTGAAGTTGTCCATGATTGTCCATAGACAACTGTAAATGTTCAGGTGCGCGCCATGAAATCATTAAGTAAGTCGTCACAAATACCGCTCTATCAACAAGTGGTGGAGTGGATAAGAGAAAGTATTTATACCGGAGATCTGGTGGAAGACGATCGCATTCCTTCGGAATACCAGATTATGGATATGCTGGAAGTGAGTCGGGGAACCGTTAAAAAAGCGGTCGCCCAACTGGTAAAAGAAGGCGTGTTGATTCAGGTCCAGGGGAAGGGAACATTTGTCAAAAAAGAGAACGTGGCATATCCGTTAGGTGAAGGATTATTGTCATTCGCGGAATCGCTGGAAAGCCAGAAAATACACTTTACCACTGAAGTTATTACGTCACGGATTGAACCGGCTAATCGTTATGTGGCAGAGAAATTAAGAATAACGCCCGGTCAGGATATTCTTTACCTTGAGCGTTTACGTTCAATTGGTGATGAAAAAGCGATGCTGATAGAGAACCGTATCAATATTGAACTATGCCCCGGCATCGTGGAAATCGATTTTAATCAACACAATTTATTTCCAACAATAGAAAGTTTGTCGCAAAGAAAAATTCGTTACTCGGAAAGTCGCTATGCCGCGCGATTAATTGGTAATGAACGCGGTCATTTTTTAGATATCAGTGAAGATGCACCCGTTTTGCATCTGGAGCAGTTAGTCTTTTTCTCCCGAGAGTTACCCGTTGAGTTTGGCAACGTCTGGTTAAAAGGAAATAAATATTATCTGGGCACCGTGCTGCAACGGCGGGAAGTGAGTTAAATACACTTTTTTATGAGGAATAAAATGCAAGGCATACAGTTTCAGGAAAATTATATTCAACGACTTCCGGCAGGGTTAAGCGTTGAACAGATCATCCGTCAGTTAGCGCAACCGTTGGTTGCTGCTGAGCTGGTGGTCCCTGATTTTGCCGATCACGTACTGAAACGTGAGGCGACGTACCCAACGGGGCTGCCTACCGAACCACCGTGCGTCGCCATTCCGCACACGGACCATAAATATGTCAGGCACAATGCAATTGCCGTCGGCATCCTGCCGGAACCGGTAGAGTTTGCCGATATGGGCGGCGATCCTGATCCCGTACCTGTCAGGGTGATTTTTTTGCTCGCCTTAAGCGAAAGTAATAAACAATTAAATGCCCTGGGCTGGATTATGGAGATGATTCAGGATACGCCCTTTATGCGCGCCCTGCTTACGATGGAAACAACAGAAATACACACAGTAATCTTAAACAAAATGAAAGAACGAGGTGAAATATGAGTCAAACCATTTTATTTGTCTGCGCCACGGGTATTGCCACATCCACGGCGGTAACAGAAAAAGTCATGGAATATTGTAAAGAGCACGGTCTTAACGTCAATTATTCCCAAACCAAC
>JAIJJM010000690.1 GCA_022728415.1 Collinsella sp.
GAAACCGTTTATCAACGACTGGAAGGCTGGGAAGGAAATGGTGGATTTGCGCAGTTAGCGGTGGAAGTAGAGTAGTTTTTCATTAAGGAATTCAGGGAATTGAACATCAGAACAGGGATGTGCGCTTTTTTATTGAGCTTAGTGCTGCCTGCACAGGCCACCAGCTTTACCGAATATCTGCCGATGAGTGACAGCGAATACGCGCAAAAGCGGGCGCTGAAACCTCTCCTGACCATGCCTTATGATGCCGAGCAAAACTGGCATTTTAGAAAAGTCGGCGTTGCTGGCGTGACGCTTGAAAAGATGCCAAATGATGATAGTGAATGGCAATTGAACGGTAAAGATCGCGCCGGTAAATCCTGGTCTGTGCCTGTGGGGGTGCTGCAAAATATGGCGGGTAATGCGCAACTTTACCGTGTCGATCTTGATCGTAACGGCATTCAGGATCTGGTTATCTGGCGGGGTATTTCAGGAAATGGTCTGGCACCTAACGCGTTTTTGATTCTGATGACCTTTAATCAGCAAGGTCGCCCGTGTGTTTTTCAGTCCGATGGTTTTTATACCGCAAGTGAAACTGGCATTGATGATTTGCTGGATTTACAAAGGAATGGCCACACGCAATTGCTGGATATGCAGTTTGATTCCGGTTACTGGATAACCAGTCTGTATCAGGTAAAAGACGCCAAATGGCAGCGTGTTCACGGCTGGTTTGGCAAGTTAAGCTATCCCGCGCTCACGCGTTTTACTTATACCCCCAACCGTAAACTCGTCCTCAAACCCATCGCCGGGCGCGACCCGCAAACGGAAGATCTGGCGCAGACGCAGCGTTGCTTGATAAAGGGGGATGTGCTTTATGGGGTGAACCAGAACTGACTTTTTGCAGAGTGGCTATGAGGGGGATTACGTGCAGACAGACGTCACGTTACTACAGAGAGAACAAAGAATGACTGCTAATGCTGCACGCGCTGTTAAAGCAACAAGAGAACTGGTCAATGCAGTCCCCTTTCTGGGAGGCAGTGACTCAGAAGATGATTATCGTGAAGCACTGGAACTGGTCGAATATTTGATTGAAGAAAATGACACCAATCCACTTATCGACTTTCTGGCGAGCCGCATTGCAGAGTATGAAAACAACAACGAAAAGTTTGCAGAGTTCGACAAAGCCGTTGCGGCAATGCCGGTTGGCGTGGCGTTACTTCGCACGTTGATTGATCAACATAATCTGACCTATGCGGATTTGAAGAACGAAATCGGCTCTAAATCCCTGGTCAGTCAGATTTTGTCTGGACAACGATCCCTGACAATATCCCACATTAAGGCACTTTCAGCCCGATTTGGCGTTAAGCCGGAATGGTTTCTTTGATTTTGACTGATGCCAAACCCCAGATTGCCCGATGCGCTGCGCTTATCGGGCCTACATGTCGCACGAACTATGTAGGCCGGATAAGGCGTTCACGCCGCATCCGGCACGGTTACTTACTCTAAATCTTCCCCATTACTGGCAATTACTTTTTTATACCACCAGAACGATTTCTTACGCGTGCGCGTCAGCGTGCCGTTGCCTGCGTCGTCACGGTCTACGTAGACAAAACCGTAGCGTTTGCTCATTTCACCCGTAGAGGCGGAAACTAAATCAATACAGCCCCA
>JAIJJM010000691.1 GCA_022728415.1 Collinsella sp.
GTCTTCAGTCCCATATTCCGATTGTAGTGGCGCGTCCGCTGCGCCACTGCGGAGCATGACTCCGGACATCAGTGTTGTATACGTTCGTATACATTTCACGTTGTGTACGAACGTATACAGCGGTATTTTTCATCTCGTATTTCCCTTATGACTATCACCACAGTGATATAATCAAGAATATGTAAGGAGAGAGAAGGAGCCGGCCAATGGAGACCGCATCGATCGAACTGTGGCATGGCTCTTCGCATGTCATCAAGCATCCTGAATACGGGCTGGTCAAGCCGAACAACGATTATGGCCGCGGATTCTATTGCACGCGCAGCGTCGAGCTGGCCAAGGAATGGGCGTGCGCGGGAATGGATGACGGTTTCGCGAATCGGTACACGTTGACCACGGACGGGCTCCTCTTCCTGGACCTGTCCCAGCCGCCCTACACCATCCTGAACTGGCTGGCCATGCTGGTCGAAAACCGTCGTTTCCAGCCGACCACCGCCGTCGCCGCGCAAGGCATCGAATATCTGAAACAAGTGTTTCTGCCGGATGCCAGTCAGGCTGACGTCATCGTTGGATGTCGTGCCGACGATTCGTATTTCTCGTTCGCCCGCGCTTTTGTCAATAACGCGATTTCCATCGACCAACTCGCTGAGGCGATGCGGTTGGGCGAGCTCGGCAAGCAGATCGTACTCGCCAGTCCTCAGGCATTCGCGGCACTGCGGTTCCAAGGCTGCGAAATCGCCCGCGCTTCGACCTACCACGGATTGCGTAACGAGCGCGACCGCACAGCTCGCGAAGCCTACCGCCGCAAAAGTGCAGAAGCCGATCTCGACGGCCTGTTCATGCGCGACATCATCCGCGAGAAAGTGACCAACGATGATCCCCGCCTATGATGGGACATACTTGCCGGACGCCATGGCCAACTTGGCCGGCGCCTTCGATTATGCGCTGAACGATTGCGGGTTGCCGGTCGGCCTATTCATGGACTTCTTCGCCACCTCCGAGGCGGCCGCGCTTTTCGGGCGAGGCACGCCCAAATACGTGTGTGGCATGTCCGGCGAGGAGCTGGTGGCCGAAATCATGCGGCAAACCGGTTGGGCGCGCATTCTCGATATGCCGCCAGCCGCACTGCGCGCCGGCTCAACACCCGAATACTGGGCCGGATGGGTACTCGCATACTGCCAATGGACCAGGGGAGTGCGGTTCTCGGACATTCTCGATGTGCTGTCGCTCGACGATATCGTGCGACTGTACCCGACTCTGCACGAAGCCGACGAAAGCCGATTCGTCGACGTGTACGACGAGCGGGCCGCCCATAATCGCACCGAGGGCGACTCCCGGCTGCACACGATCCGCGTGCGCTCCGGACTCAGCCAATCCGGGCTGGCCCGCCGCTCCGGCGTTACCCTGCGCTCCATCCAAATGTACGAGCAGCGCCGCAAAGACCTTGGCAAAGCTGCCGTCTCCACCGTGCTCGCTTTGGCCCGCACGCTTGGCTGCCGCATCGAAGATCTGTTGGAGCCGTAAAGACGCGGAGTAGTATCGCGCCGCATCGATTCTGATAACTGAACAACTACTTTTAAGGCCTGGCCGGATGCTCGTTTGGACATCCGGCCGGGCCTTCTGGCTCCACACGGGGTGCCGAGGTATCC
>JAIJJM010000692.1 GCA_022728415.1 Collinsella sp.
GAGATGATGGAGATGGCGAAGCAGAAAGCGCAGGAAATTCAGCAGGCCTATGAGCTGATAAAACAGCAGAAAGGGTTTAAATGACCCTGTAAATGATGCTGAGTAACTGCCCACGATTAAAGGTGGCCGCCCTGGCGGTCACTTCTTTGAGAAAAGGCGTTTACTCAGAGTGGTGGACAGGCTCAATACACGGTTTACGGGAGGGTTTCTGTTGGTTTTATCGCGTTGACCCTGCTTAAGGTTGAGAGCTTTACGACGAGCGGAATTATATTTTTACGTCTTAAAAATTAAAAACACATATCTGAATGAGCGATTTTTGAAAGTATATTTATTCAGAGCGCGCATCATGAGTTTTTAACTCAATGCGAGGCTATTACCATGAAAGTATCAGTTCCAGGCATGCCGGCTACACTTTTAAATATGAGCAATAACGATATTTATAAGATGGTGAGCGGGGACAAGATGGACGTGAAGATGAATATCTTTCAACGCTTGTGGGAGACGTTACGTCATCTGTTCTGGTCAGATAAACAGACTGAGGCTTATAAACTTCTGTTCAATTTCGTGAATAAAAAGGCTGGCAACATCAACGCCTCAAAATACTTTACTGGGGCTGTCAACGAGAATGAGAAAGAAAAGTTTATCCATAGTCTGGAATTATTCAATGAACTCAAAACATGCGCAAAAAATCCGGATGAGATGGTCGCAAAGGGCAAGATGCGCTGGGTCGCCGAGATCTACGGTGATATCGAGTTAAGTGTCACTTTTTTCATTGAAAATAAGGAGATATGTACTCAGACGTTGCAGCTGCATAAAGGCCCAGGTAACTTGGGCGTTGATCTTGGAGAGGCTTACCTTCCCGGCGTTGACATGAGGGATTGTTACTTTGGTAAAAAAACAATAATAGATAGCAATGAAAACCTTTACATGAAACCTGGGTGGAATGCTAACCTGGACGGTGCTACCCTGGACGGTGCTATCCTGGACGGTGCTACCGTGGACGGTGCTACCCGCCTATATGCTGAGGTAATTATTATTAATAAAATCACCCCAAAAAAAATTGTTACTGAAGGAGTTGCTACTAAACAAAGTACTGCTGAAAAATTATTGCCAACGCAATTATTGAATGATCCAGAATAAGCTAAGGTTGAAGGGGCTGGAACGCCCCTTCAACCTTAGCAGTAGCGTGGGATGATTTCACAATTAGAAAGACCTGCATGATGAGCTAGAGAAGAGGCTGGTGATGCAAGGCGTCGTGCACGACGCGGATCACCGAGATGGGCATCGCCAACCAGACTGCTAATTAGCCCATGAATAACAATCAGAAAGGACCATAACAGACCCGATAAAATGAAATATTAGAGACGATCAACGGGTGAAAAAAAAGTTCAAAAATTCGCTGTGGAGCAGGAAGGGAATTACCGAATGGAAAGCGTAGCCACACGCAACGACTGAAAGCAGTTTGGCAGAAACAAAAAATCCCCGGACTCGGGGATTTATGTACAAGAGGCAGCCCTTAGGATGAGGGTATAAACGTACAGGAAAGGTTAAAAATCCGCTGGCGCTTTAAACGTCATACTATTGCCATACGCCGGATGGGTAATCGTCAACATCTCTGCATGTAGCAACAAACGCGGTGCCATCGC